>MVZB01000348.1 GCA_002068205.1 candidate division BRC1 bacterium ADurb.BinA292 | reverse complement strand
CTCCATCCGGGGATTTCCTCCTCGAGCCGTTCCAGTTCGCGCTGTTCCTTATAGGTCAGTTTCGCGGAAGGGGCAGCGGGGCGGCGCGCGGGGGGCGGGCGGTCGGCCTTGGCCTCGGCGCGGGCCTCGCGGCGGCGCGCCTGCTCCTCTTCCTCGCGCAGGGCGCGATAGGTGGAGTAATCGCCGGGCCAGAGGCGGGGGACGCCGTCGGGTTCCAGCGAAAGGACGCGGTCGATCGTGCGATCGAGAAAGAAGCGGTCGTGCGAGACGACGAGCAGGCAGCCGGCGAAGCCATCGAGGAAATCCTCGAGCGCGTTGAGCGTGGGGAGGTCCAGATCGTTGGTCGGCTCGTCGAGGATCAGGAAGTTGGGGTCGCGCAGAAGAGTGCGGACCAGATAGAGGCGGCGGCGCTCGCCGCCCGAGAGCTTGGCGATCGGGGCATGCTGCATCTGCGGGGTGATGCCGAAGCGTTCGAGCATCACGGGCGCGGTCAGGACGGCGCCGCCGGGTTGGCGCAGCATGTGGCCGCCCTCGCGCAGGACGTAATCGAGCGTTTTTTCGGAGGGGTCGAGGTCGGCGGTTTCCTGGTCGTAATAGCCGAAGTGGACCGTCGGGCCGACGATGACCTGGCCGGCCTGGGGGGCGGCGCGGCCGGTGAGGACATTCAGCAGGGTAGACTTGCCGGAGCCGTTGGGGCCGATCAGGCCGAGGCGTTCGCCGCGGGTGAAGGTGTAGGAGAAATTCCGGATGAGGACGTGATCGTGATAACCGGCCTGGATTTCGCGCAGTTCGACGATCTTCTTGCCGAGTCGGCGGCCGCGGACGGCGAAGGTCAGCTCGTCGGGGGAGGCATCGGGCGCGCGCTCGCGGAGGGTTTCGATGCGGTCGATGCGGGCCTTCTGCTTGGTGGTGCGGGCGCGGGCGCCGCGGCGCAGCCAGGCCAGCTCCTTGCGCAGGATCGTGCGCCGGTGGTCTTCCAGGCGAGCCTCGGCTTCCTCGCGGCGCGCGCGGTTGGCGAGGTAATCGGAGAAATGCCCTTCGTGGACGAAGATGCGCCGGTTGGCGATTTCCCAGATGCGATTGGTCACGCGATCGAGGAAATAGCGGTCGTGGGTGACGAGGAGGATCGCGCCGGGGAAGGCGTCGAGTTCCTCCTCGAGCCACTGGACGGTATCGGCGTCGAGATGGTTGGTGGGCTCGTCGAGGATCAGGAGTTCGGGCTCGCCGAGGAGGGCGGCGGCCATGCGGCGGCCCAAGCGATCGACCTGGCGCTGGATGGCGGCGTCGCCGGGGTGTTCGGCCAGGCGGCGGCAGGCGAGCTCATAGTCGTGGATCAGTTGGCTGAGCGGGGAATCGGTGAAGACGCAGTCCAGAATCGTGCGCCGCGGAGGGAAGCGGGGATCCTGAGGCATCAGGCCGATGCGCAGGTCCTGGCGCCAGGCGACCTGGCCGGCGTCGGGGGGCTCGAGCCGGGCGAGAATGCGCAGCAGGGTGGTCTTGCCCGAGCCGTTGGGGCCGATGATGCCGATGCGGTCGCGCTCGTCGACGCCGAGGGAGAGATCGGCGAACAGGGGTTTGGCGCCGTGGCTTTTGGCCAGATTGTTGACCGAGATGATATTCACGCGCCGGCGCGACTTTCCTGCGCCCGGCCGGCCTGGCGGACCATCAGGTATTCCATCAGGTTTTCGGCGTTAATGTAGCCGACGAGGCGGTCGTTCTGAAAGACCAGGAGGGGGAGGTTGCCCGCATCGCGCATCCGCTCGAAGGCGGTCTGGAGCGGCTCGCCGGGGGTCGTGCGCGGGAAGTCGCGGGTCATGACGTGGGCGACGTAATGATCGCGCCCATGGAGCGCGAGGCCCTGGATGAGCTCGTTGCGGGTGAGCAGGCCGATCACATCGGAGCCGCTCATGACGGGGAAATCGTGCTGGCTGGTCGAGAGGAGCAGATCGGCGGCGCGGCCGAGGCTGTCGCCGTGATGGAGGACCTCGAAATGGCGGATCATCGCGTCCTCGACGTGGTGGCCGGACATCATCGAGACCGACTGGGTGGCGGCGTATTCCTGGCCGGCGGCGAAGAAGATGAACACACCGATGAAGAGCAGGATCGGGTTGAACGGGGCCAGCAGGAGGAAGCCGATGGCGAGGACCTGGCCGATTTTGGCGGCGATCGCGGTGGCTTTTTCGCGCGAGGTGGCGAGCGTGAGCAGCGAGCGCAGGACGCGGCCGCCGTCCATCGGGAAGGCCGGGATCAGGTTGAAGAGCATCAGGAGCAGATTGATCAGCAGCAGTTGCTGGGCGAAGGGGATGCCCGCCAGGCGGGAATCGTCGGTGACGGGGACGAAGCCGCCGGTTGCGAGGAGGACCAGGCCGAGCGCGAAGGCGATCAGCAGGTTGACGGCGGGCCCGGCCAGGGCGATCCACAATTCCTGGAGGCCCTCGCCCATGCTGCGCAGCCGGGCGACGCCGCCGATGGGGTAGAGGACGATATCGTCGGTGCGAATGCCGAAGCGGCGGGCGACAAGAGCGTGGCCCAGTTCGTGGAGGACGATGCTGGCGAAGACGGCGAGGAGGAAGAGGACGCCGCCGAGCAGCGTGGCGCCGCGGAAGATTTCGACATAGGCCGCGAAGCCGATCAGCAGGAGCCAGGTGATGTGAACATAGATCGGAATGCCGAAGACCGTGAGGAGATAGACGGACCAGGGGCGGTGGGGGCGGCGGTCGGATTGGCTGCCGGGGGAAATGTCGGTGGCTCGGGGCATGGGACGGAAATTTGAATGATCCTTGCGGTGATGCGCGAGTTCAAAGCTCGCACGCCATTGTAGCAGAAGGCAAGAATCCTGCCATGGCTGGGATGGGGTGGAGGGGGAACCTTGATCCTTCACGCAGCTGAGAAGAGGTGGGATAAAAAAGAAGAACCATCGGTTTACCTGTGGTATTTGTTTT
>MVZB01000347.1 GCA_002068205.1 candidate division BRC1 bacterium ADurb.BinA292 | reverse complement strand
CCCCCCGCCACTTATACCCCTCCCATCCAAAGCCAACAACCCCATTCGCCCCCCTCGTCTCTCGCCCCTCGTCTTCGTCCCTCGTCCTCGTCCGCGTGTTCGCCCCCAGCGGCCAAGTCCAGAATACGGCTCCCGGCTCTCGTCCCTCATCCTCATCCCCGGCGGCCCCTGCTTGCGAATCGCGCCGGCATCTGCGAAGCTTCAGCCAAGTCGAACATCGACAGACTCCCGCGCGAGACGCCGACGCGAGATGACCTGGCCGATCCTCTATGCCGTAATTTTCCTGCTCGCCTTCGGCCTGTCGGCGGCGCTCTGCGCCCTCGCCCGACGCGTCGGCTTGCGCGTCGGCCTCATGGATCGCCCCTCGGGCCGCAAAGCCCATGCCCAACCGGTCGCCGTCACCGGCGGCTGGGGTTTCTTCTCCACCTTTCTGCTCCTCGTGCTGGCCGGCTCCCTCCTCGCGGGGCCGGTGGCCGGACTCCTCCCTCCCGGCTGGGACGAAGTCCGCCGCTACATGGCCAATATCGCCGGCGTGCGGACGGAAATCCTCGCCGTCCTGGCTGGCGCGACCCTGCTGTTCGCCCTCGGCGCAATCGACGACGTCCGCCCGCTCGGCCCCCGCCTCAAGCTCACCGTTCAGGTCCTGGCCGTCCTCCCCCTCCTGCTGGCCGGCATCACGGTCCGGGGCTTCCTTCCCCTGCCGCTGGGCTGGCTCCTCAGCCTTTTCTGGATCGTCCTGCTGACCAACTCCTTCAACTTGCTCGACAACATGGACGGCCTCAGCGCCACCATCGCGCTGGTGATCTGCGCCGTGCTCTCCGTCGCCGCGCTCCAGGGCGGCGAACGCTGGCTGCCGGCCCTGTTTTTGTGTCTCGCGGGCGCGCTCGCCGGCTTTCTTTGCTACAATTTTCATCCCGCGACGATCTTCATGGGCGATGCCGGCAGTCTCGTGCTGGGTTACCTGATGGGCGTCTTCTCCATTTTGGTGACCTATTATGAGCCGAGCCCTGCAATCCCGACAGGGCTCCCGATCCTGATGCCGTTGGCGATCATGGGCGTACCGCTGTTCGATACGCTCTCCGTGATCTTCATCCGCTGGCGCACGCGGCGCCCGATCCTGCAGGGCGACCGCAATCATTTCTCGCATCGGTTGCTCGCCATGGGTTTCTCCGTCCGGCAGGCCGCCGTCGCGATCGCGCTGCTGACCGCCGCCACCGGACTGCTGGCGCTCCCCCTGCGCCGCCTTGCCCCCGGTCCGGCGCTCCTTCATCTGCTGGCCCTCGGGTTGCTCTTCGCGGTGATCATCATGCTGGAAATCGCCGGCCGCCGCGGCGCGATGCCCGGCACGCGCGCGGACCATGCGCCGAATCCCCCAGCCCCGGAGCACGCGGCGCTTCAGCCCGGCCGGCCGGATGCTTCGGGCTGAGGCCGGTCAGCCGCGCCGCGCAAAGGAGCGCCACCCATGGAACTGATCCGCCAGCTTGACGACCTGCAGGACCTCTGCCGCGACGGCACCAGTCTGTGCATCGGCGTCTTCGACGGCGTCCATCGCGGCCACCAGTCGCTGATCCATCATGCCGTCCAGCATGCGCGCCGCCGCGGGCTGCGCTCACTCGCCTTCACCTTCGAGCAGCATCCCCTGCGTCTGCTCGCCCCCCCCTACGCCCCCCGGATGCTGACGACGCCGCTCGAGAAGGCCGAACTGCTGGCGCAGACCGGCGTCGACCTCTGCCTGATGCAGCCCTTCACGCCGGAGTTCTCGCGCATCTCGGCCGAGGATTTCATGGAGCGGATCGTCCATCGCCTCTGCCGCGCGCGCCACGTCACCTGCGGGCCCGATTTCCGCTTTGGCCATCGCGGCGCCGGCACCATCGACCGCCTGAAGGAATTCGGCGCCCAACGCGGCTTCCAGGTCGAGGTGATCGACGCGCTCCTCGACGGCCGCCTCCCCGTCCGCTCGACCCGCATCCGCCAGTTGCTCGGCGAGGGCCGGCTGGAGGACGCCATGCGCCTCCTCGGCCGCCCCTATCGCCTTTCCGGCCGCGTCGTCGAGGGCGACCGCCGCGGACGCCAGATCGGCTACCCCACCGCCAACATCCAGCCGCCGGAGGAAAAGCTGATCCCCGGCGACGGCGTCTACGCCGTGCGCGTCGCCGTCGCCCCTTCCGACGCCGAATCCATCACCGGCGCCGCCACGCATCACCCAGCCATGCTGAACATCGGCGTCCGGCCGACCTTCAGCGGCCAGGGGCGCACGATCGAAGCCCATCTCTTCGATTTCTCCGGCGATCTCTATGGCCACGTCGTCGGCGTCACCTTTGTCGCGCGCGTGCGCGATGAAAAGCCCTTCGACTCCCCTGAAGCCCTCATCGCCCAGCTCCAGGCCGATGAAGCCGCCTGCCGCTCGCTCCTCGATACCAATTCCCCCTGAACATCCGGAGCCGGTGTGGGGCCAGTGCCGGTGTGGGAGAGGCGCCCCCGCCGGGTTTCCTCCGCATTCCATCCCCAAATCTGTTGCATTTGCCACAGCCCGCCGTTGCTAAACCAACTCCGATGCCCGCCGACATACTTAGGACGCCATACAAAATCGACAGGAAACCGATTAAACTCAACCCTTCCCCAAAAACCGGACCCACCCCACCGAAATGGCTTGATCCGTGCATCCCGTATGACCCGAACGCCTTCGGCGGAATACCTCATCAACGGAAGGAAACTGGAGATGAAAATGCTCGGACAGATCACATGGACGGCCGCAATGGCCCTGTTCCTGACCATGGCGGCGCCGGCCTCGGCGGCCGGATCTGATCAGCCGATTGGCTGGATCCGCATGGGTGGGGCGACCGGAACGACAAAGCCCATTACCCCGCGAGCTCTCCAGGATGACCTTGGCCTTCAGTTCACCGGGGGTTACAATCCATCCAATCAGCTCGAACGCCCCGCCACGTGC
>MVZB01000346.1 GCA_002068205.1 candidate division BRC1 bacterium ADurb.BinA292 | reverse complement strand
GAAACAGCCTCCCGCAGCCCGCTGGAAGGCCTCAGGAGCCAAAATTCAATCCGGTTCAGCCGCTGACCCCCGCAGTGAAGACGCCTGCCGTTCATTGCGTGAAGGATCAAGGGGGGGAATCGGGGAAAGATGGACACGATGGACGACATGGACGTTGCGGCGGTGGGAAGAGCTGTCGGGGGCTTTACGCGAGCCGAGAGCCGAATTTTGGGGCGGACCGTTGGGAGCGGCCACGGGTTGCTCAAGGGGGCTGGGGCAGTTTCGATTGAAACTTGGCGGCAATCGGGATGAAATGGAGGGCTGCGGTACGAGGAAAGAGAGTGGAGAGGATGGCCACTCAGGAAAGTGGCGTTGCGAGGATTTCGAGTTTCGAGGACGAGGACGAATGCCTGGGCGGGCCGTTGGGGGCGATTACGAGGACGAGGACGCAGGACGAAATTGATCGGGATGAAGGAACGATGACGCAACCGAAACAGGATCTGGCGGGTGAGCTGACGCGGCTGGCGCAGGCGAAGGAGCTGGCGCGGATCGAGGAGCTGTGGCTCGAGCGGCTGGACGAATTGCCGACGCAGAGCGCGTTTTACAAATCGTGGATCAAGGAGATGCGCCATGCGGGGGCGACCGAGCGGACCGAGGAACTGATCGGCCTGCTGGTGGATCATCTGCTGAGCAGCGATCGGGCGCGCCCGGCGCTGCGGATTCTGCTGGCGACGATCCCGTTCTACCCGCATTCCGAGACGTTGCGGCCGCACCTGCTGCGCGCGATGCGCGGCTACTATCGGGAGATCGACAATCTGGAGACGCTGCTGCAACTGGCGCGGCTGGACGGACCGGACGCGAAAGAGAAGAGCCTGGTCGAGGGGTTCAAGGCGTTCCGCGAGTGGGAACGGCTGACGCCGGGACAGGTGTGGCAGCACTATGACTGGGGCGAAGGGGTCGTGCAGGAACTGGACCTGGACGCGCGCAAGGTGCGGTTTGCCTTCCGGCACGATGCGAATAAGGAGATGACGGTGGAGGGGGCGCGGCGTTACCTGCGCTATCTGGAGCCGACGCATTTTCTGGCCAGGCGGGCGAAGGAGCCGGAGACGCTGGCGCGGCTGGCGGAGACCGATCCGGTGGGTCTGATCAAGGCGGTGCTGGCGAGCCAGGAGGGCAGCCAGATCAAGCAGGGGGAATTGAAGACGCTGCTGACGCATGGGGTGATGCCGGCGGAGGAATGGAACAATTGGTGGTCGAAGGCGCGCGAGGCGCTCAAGCTGGATCCGTACATCGATTTCGATGCGGGGGCCGGGGCGCGGGCGGTGATCCAACTGCGGGAACGGCCGCGGAGTTTCGCCGAGGAGGTGCGCGAGCAGTTCTTCGCGGCCGATGCGGGGACGGTGGTCAAGGCGGAGCTGATCCGCCAGATGGCGCGCAAACCGAAGGAGACGGAACTGCCGGACAAGCTGCTGGAGAAGATGGCCGAGCGGCTGGAGGAGGAATGGCGGCTGGCGGGGGACGAGCACCCGGCGCGGCGGCTGGAGATCGCCTACATGCTGGAGGACCTGGCGGCGTTGCGACCGGGGGGGGCGTCGCCGCGGCACGATGCGGGGCCGCTGCTCGATCAGATCGGCGAGGACTACACGGCGCTGGTGGAGCTGGACCACGTCGATTACGGCATCCGGGCGCTGGAGGCGCTGATGCACCGCGATGGCGAGGCGGGCTGCCGGCGCGCGGCCGAACTGCTCCCGCACGCCGAGGTGAAACTGGCCCAGGCGATCTGGAAGGCGCTGGATGAGGAGCAGCATGCGGAGCTGGCGGTGGCGGCGCTGCAGCAGATGCTCGACGACCCGCTGGAGAATCCCGACACGTATGCCTGGGCGGTGCGGGCGATCCTGGACGGGTCGTGGGGTCACCTGGAGGATTACTTTCCGGCCTCGGCCATCGTGCAGGAAGTGCTCGATCACATGGAAACGTGGCACCGGCTGGCGGGGGCGGAGGGGGCCGACCCGGAACGCGCGGAGGGGGCGCGCAAGCTGCTGGGGAAAATGCGGACGCTGCTGGCGGCGGGCAAGTATGAGGCGATCAGCAAGGCGGTGGACCAGGCGCATCGCGACCTGGCGGCGCGGCTGCGCGCCAAGATCGCCGATCACCCGGCGCTGTCGGCGACGTTCAAGCAGCAGGCGGACCGCGTGATCCGGGTGACGCGGCCCGAGCTGGAAGGAACGGGGACGGCGGCGATGGGCGCGGGGCCGAGCATCGTCCAGAAGAGCGACGAACTGCTGTGCACGGAATGGGCGTATCAGAAGAAGGCGGCCGAGCTGCGGGAGATCACCGCGGTCAAGATTCCGCGCAACTCCAAGGTGATCGAAGAGGCGCGGATGGAGGGCGACTTACGCGAGAACGCCGGTTATCAATATGCGAAGGAAGAGCAGAAAATGCTGGTGCAGACGCAGGCGAGCCTGACCGACATGCTGTCGCGGGCGGTGATCCGCCACGCGCGCGACGTGGATGCGACGCGCGTGGGGTTCGGCACGCGGATCGTCGTGCAGAATCTGGACGAGGACGTCGAGGAGAATTACACGATTCTGGGGCGCTGGGAGGCCGATCCGGAGAAGCACGTCCTGTCGATGCAGGCGCCGCTGGCGATGCAGTTCAGCGGTCGGCGCGAAGGCGAGGAATTGACGGTGGAGCGGCCGGGCGGGGGAACGACGCGCTACCGGATCCTCCGGATCGAGAATGCGCTGGCGACGGGCGAATGGGATCGGCCGGCGGCGCCGGAGGCGGAACCGGTGAAGGCGGGCGAGGGTGGTTGAACGTCTGCGTCGAACGGCAGATCGCGAGTTTTCGAGAGCCGAGGGCGAGGGACGAAATTGGAGCGAGGCGCCAACCGGGTCGGGGATCGCGCCGGCGGCGCGCCGCCCGCGGTTCGGATTTCCTTTCGACTGACCGGCGTGCTTCTGCTGCTGGGGCCCTTGCTCGGGCTGGCGGGGGG
>MVZB01000345.1 GCA_002068205.1 candidate division BRC1 bacterium ADurb.BinA292 | reverse complement strand
CCGAACCGGCGGGGTCCGACCCCGCGGCGGCCGATGAACCCACGACCGGCGCCGCGTCCGTTGCAACCGTCCAACCTGAAGTTCCCCAAGGAGAGACGACCATGGAGACCGCGACTTTCGGCGCCGGCTGTTTCTGGGGTGTCGAGGCGACCTTCCGCCGGACCAAGGGGGTCAAGGCTACCGCCGTCGGCTATATGGGCGGCTGGAAGAAGAGCCCGACCTACGAAGAGGTCTGCACCGATCAAACGGGCCACGCCGAGGTGGTGCAGGTGCAGTTCGATCCCAATGAGATTTCGTATGGCGAGCTGCTCAACGTTTTCTGGGAGAATCACGACCCGACGCAGCTCAACCGCCAGGGGCCGGACTTCGGCAAACAGTATCGGTCGGTCATCTTCTACCACACCGACGAGCAGAAGCAGACGGCCGAGGCGTCGAAGCAGGCGCTGGCCGAATCCGGGCGGCATCGCCGGCCGATCGTCACCGCGATCGAACCGGCGGCCGAGTTCTGGCGCGCCGAGGAATATCACCAGCGCTACCTCGAAAAGCGCGGCCTGGCGACCTGTCACCTGTAGCGGGATGAGTCAGCGGGCGGAGGAACCGGCGCGCAGCGGAGCCTCGCGCGCGTGGACGCGCAGCAGTTCATCATAAATCGCGCGGGCGGCGGCGACCCGTTCGAGCAGGTCGTCGCCCTGGCGCGCCAGCTCGCGCTGGATATCCTCCTCGATCAGCCAGGGAAAACCGCGCGCCGTCCACGCTTCGAGCGCGCGCGCCGCCTCAAGCCGGCGCGCGTGATGGACGAGCTGTTCGATCTCATCGAGACGGGCGCGGCGCTGCGCGATCAGGCCCGGCGCGGCTTCGTATTTCCAGAACCGCAGCGGCGGGCGCACGACCCAGACGGGGGTCGTATGCGCGACCGTGCCGTCGTGGCCAGTGACGCGGGCGGCGATCCAACAGCCGTCGCCGGAGTCGACCCGCGCGCGCAGCGTCAACTCCTCCCGCTGGTCGTCATCGGAGCGGATATCGGCCACGACCTCGCCGAGGCGGACGATCTCCAGCCGGGCGGGGACGGTGTAGCCGGCGTGGCCCCAGGCGCGCGCCTTCACCGATAGCGGCCGGGGGGCCTCGATGCGCAGTTCCTCGCCGGGCCCGGCGCCCTCGACTTCCAATTCAAGCATCGGTCCGTTGGTGACGAATGTGCGGCCCTGGCGAAAGGCGTCGAACCAGGCGTCGACATCGAGAGTCTTGCGGTTGCCCGTGTGGACGTAGGTCCGCACTTCGCCGAGGGAGCCCCCGTAGGGGACGTCGCTGCCGGCGGCGAAGACCAGTTTGAAGCCGAGATTGAGGAAGTCGTAGCTGACGGTCGTGCCGAGTTCGCCGCGCTGGAGGACTTCAAGGAAGTCGACCTTGCCTTTGGGGATGTTGAGGCTCATGTCGCGATCAACCTCGAAGCGCGGCAGGTTCACGACGTGCGCGTAGCCGGTCAGCCCCCCCTGCCGGTGCGCCTCATCGAACACGAGATCGTAGAGGAAGTAGCGGTCGGCGAAGTGGATCAGGTCGAGGATGTTGAGGGCGAGGACATGGCCCAGTTCGTTGTGCGTGCGGGGGGTCTCCTGGCCGGGGACGAGGGCATAATCGCCCGTCCGCGCGCGAAAGGAAGGCCCGAAGCCGCGCTGGACGAAATGGCGGCGGGCGATGGACGACATCTCCAGGACGTTGACGACGTGGACGTCCTCGGCCTCGGCCCAGCGGAGCGCGCGCGCGGCGTCCTCGTCGGTCTGGATGCGCAGGTGGGCGTGATCGTCGCCCGACCACCAGCCGCGCGCGGGCATGTCGGTCCAGCGCCGGAGGTTGACGGTCAGCTCGAGGCGTTCGCCGCTGGCGGCGCTGAAGATCCGGGTGACGGGGACGTATTCGATGCCGCGGCGGACCGACAGGCCGTAGCGGCCGGGCGGAATCGGCATCTCGAACGGCCCCGGCACGCACCAGTAGGACTTATTCATCACGCCGGGCATGTGCGAGGTGCGCAGGCTGGTGGCGTAGCCCTGGCCTTCGAACTGGTCGGCCAGTTCGACGACGTTGGGCGGCTTGCGGTCGCTGCCGTCGAGGAGCCAGTTGAGCCGCACCATGAAAGGCCCGGGCTGGTCGCGGTCGTCGTCGACGCGCAGCGCGAGGCGGGCCGGGGCGGGGGGGACGACTTCGATCGGCAGGCTCCACGGCATGGCGCGACGGCTGGTGTAGAGTTCGAAGACGGTGCGGACGCCGCCGGCGGGGACATCGCGCAGATTGAGCAGGATGTAAGTCGTGCCAGTGGCGGGCAGATCGATTTTCGCGTGCTCCATGATGTCGTAGGCCGAGAACGAGAAATCATGGATTTGGAAGCGGGTCTCGTCGAGCCCGTCGGCGCGGGCGCGAATCACGAGCGCGCCGACGTCGCCCGGCAGCTCGAACGGGCCGGCCAGCGGCAGGGCAGGATGGCCTGGTTCGAGCGGCGCCTCGATGAGGCGGCCGGATTGCTCGATCAGGCGCAGAACCTTGTCCCACAGCTCGCGCGCCGCCGGGGGGAAGGTCGACGTCCCCCGGTTGACGTGATACAGCGTGCGCAGTTCCATGCTCTCGTGCAGTTCGCGGTTGAGTTCCTCCAGTTCGGCCTGATGTCCGGGCGCGAGCAGGTGGTAGGCCTGATCCGAGACGAGCCGGCCGATGAGCTCGGCGGCGCCCAGGGCGTCGAAGCGGCTCTGGCGCGCGTCGGGGTCCCAGGGCGGCGGTTCAATCTGAAACGCCAGGTAACGCGGCTCGGTCGGCCGCGCGTGCTGGTGCGCGCCGGCGGGCTGGACGATGCGCGGCGGCGGATCGCCGGCCGTCGCCAGGCTCAGCATCGCGGAGCGGTCCAGCCAGAGCAGGTCGTCCAGGTAATACAGCGCCGGCTCGTCGTGGCGCGTGAACCAGGCCAGCCGCAGCCGCAGCGGCCTAGGCCAAGGCCCGGGCGGTCCCCGACATGGGGGTTCCGGCACTGATCGTGGCCGCCGGTTCC
>MVZB01000344.1 GCA_002068205.1 candidate division BRC1 bacterium ADurb.BinA292 | reverse complement strand
GGATGGACGGGCCGGTGATCGCCGCCACGGGGCCGGCGCGCGAGCGGAACGCCGGGGGAGGCTACTCGTTCAGCTCCTCGAGCCGGGCGATCTTGTCGATCCGTCGCTGATGCCGCTCATCGCCGTCGAACGGGGTCTCCAGCCAGCGGCGCAGGAGCTTGCGATTGAGGTCCGGATCGAATTCGCGTCCGCGCAGCGCCAGGACGTTGGCGTCGTTGTGCCGGCGCGACATGACGGCGGCATACTCATCGGTCACCAGCGCGCAGCGAATCCCGCGCAGCTTGTTGGCCGCGATGCAGATGCCGACGCCGGTGCCGCAGACGACGATGCCGCGATCGGCCTGGCCGCGGTGCAGCGCATCGCCGACCGCCCGCGCAAAGTCGGGGTAATCGGTCCGGGATTCATCGCGGGCGCCCAGGTCGAGCACCTCGTGGCCCAGCGCGGCCAGCTCCTCGAGCAACGGCTGGCGCATGGCGACGGCCGCATGATCGTTCGCGAACGCGATCCGCATGGGGGGTGGGGCAGGGTCCTTTCGCGATATCCAGCCGGTGTGCTATTTGTTCCGCCGCGTGCTGGCCGAGCTGGCGACCCCGGCCGCCTTCGTGCGCTTGGCGGGCGCGGTTTTGGCCGGCGCGGGCTTGGCCGCCGGCGTCTTGGGGCGCTTGGCCGCGGCTTGACCGGCGGTGGCCGCCTTGCCCCGCGCGGCCGCGGGTTTGGTCCCCGCGGTTTTCTTCGTCGCCGTCGCCTTGCTGGCGCTCTTGCGGCTCGCCGACTTGGCCGACCGGCCGGCGCCGGCGGCGGACTTGGCCCGGGCGGCGGCCTTGCGCGCCGCCTCCGCTTTGCGGGGGGGCGGCGGCGCCGGGCGTCCGGTTACGAATTCATGCTCGATCAGCTTGTCGCACGCCGAGCGGATCTCCTTGAAACACTTCTTGAAGACTTCCAGCGTGCAGCCCATCGGATCGGCGATCTGAACATTCTTCAGGTCGCTGCGCGTGAATTCCTTGAGCAGATAGGTCTTGTCCTTGGCGTTCTCGTCCATCCGCACGGCCGTCTGGCGGTGGAAGGGCGTCATCGCCAGAATCAGGTCGGCCTTGCGGATCAGCTCGGAGGTCAGTTGCGTGGAACGGTGCCGCCGCAGGTCGACCGAGACGCCGTCCATCACCTGAATCGCCTCCTGGCTGGCCAGCAGGCCGGTGATGGTCATCACGCCGGCCGACCGCACCTCGATATCCTTGATCTTGCGTTCTTCCAGCAGGCGGCGAAAATAACCGGCGGCCATCGGGGACCGGCACGTATTCCCAGTGCAGATGAACAGGATCAGGCGGCGACGTTGACGAAGACGCTCACGAAAGGGGATGATGCGGTTTGTCACGCTCCAAGCCTTTACAGGGGTGGAGATAGGTCGTTTACTTCGTCCGCGGACAGAACGCCGGAGAGGGAGACCCGCCGTGCCACCCAGCCCTGGTCGTCGGCGAGTTCTGCACGGCGCAATACATTATAGAGATTTTGGCCTGATTTTCAAGAGGGCCCGTGCGACTATTTCACCGAAGATTCGTCAGATAGCGTCATTTTTTACGGGAAGACAGGGAAGGCAGAGTATACTAAGTATATAAAATAATGAAAGGATACTAAAGATATAAACGAATAATATTCAAATCCTCCCGGGGAACTTGCCGGACTGAAAGAAGGCCATCCCCTCGGGGACGGCAGACTTCAGCCCGCGACGTCCGTGGCGGGAAACGGGGAAACACAAAAAGACAGCGTCCCGTCAGGGACGGCAGAACCACCGGAATCGATCACGAGGACGAGCGTCGAGAGACGACTGCCAGAAGCTTGTAGCCTGACGTCTCCGTTCCATGCTCAACGAACTCACACTCAGGGCGGGCGCGTTGGATTTTCTCTGGGCACTCTATTTTCTGGTCGGCTTCGAGCTGCTCAGCCTGCCGCTGCGGCTGGCGCTGGCCGGCTCGCCGGCGTCGCCCGATGCCCGCCGCATCCTTTCCCGGATCGCCGGGCCCGCCGCCCTGGCGATGATCGTCTGGTTCGCCGGTCATCTGGGCGGCGCGTGGCTCGACTGGCCGGCGGCGTGGCTGGTCTTCCTTCTGGCGGCGGCCGTCGGCGGGGCGCTGTCGCGCGGCGCGGGCTGGGCCGCCCGGCTGGCTTATGACCCGAACCGGTTGAGCCAATCGCTCCTGCTCGATGCGCTCGTCGCGGCGCTGTTCCTGGGGTTCATGCTGGTTCGCCGCTGGGCGCCCGAGATGACGTCCGAAATCGGCGCCTCGGCCGCCGAAAAGTTCGGCAACGCAATGATCTTCTGGGCCAACTGGTTTGCCCCCGCCGAACCCGACGGCCTGCCGGTGACGGACTACTGGTTCGCCGGGCATGCGCTGACCTACTACGACTGGGGCCATTTTCATTGGGCCTGGGCGGGGCGGATGCTGGGCATCCCGGCGCCGCTCGCGCTCAACCTGGCGCTGGCCCGCGTCACCGCCCTGGTCTTCGAGGCGGCGTGGCTGCTTGGCCGGGCGGCCGGGCTGCGCGCCGGCTGGGCCGCGGGCGCCGCCCTCCTGACGGCATGGGGCGGCAACCTGGCCGCGATTCGCGGCGTGCGGGCGGTCTTCGGGCCGACCGATGCGGGCATCAACTGGGCGGCCTATGATTTCTGGGCGCCCTCGCGGGCGATCGACCATGTCGTCGACGAGTTCCCCGCGTTTTCGGCGATACTGGGCGATTTCCATGCGCACCACCTCGCGCTGGCGTGGCTGCTGGCGTGGCTCGCCCTGTTGCTGGCCGGAGCGCGCTGGTCGGGCCGCCGGCGCGCCACGGCGTGGGTCCTCGGCGCGACCGGCGTCATCCTCGCGATGGCGGCCGTGCTGGCCAATCTCTGGAATCTGCCGCTCGTGGCCGCCGTCGGCGTCCTGGCCCTCCTGCTGGCAGGCCGCGCGCGCCGCCGCACGCCGACCGGTCTGATGGCCGTTTTGCTCGCCCTGGGTTGCCTGCTGGCGGCGGCCATCGCCCTGCAGCGCGGCGGGGAGCCGCTCCCG
>MVZB01000343.1 GCA_002068205.1 candidate division BRC1 bacterium ADurb.BinA292 | reverse complement strand
GGGGCTGCGCGCCCTCACCCCCCGCCGCGGGCGCGCAGCCCCAGTTCACCCACAACCCGCAACGCAACCTCCGGCCGGTTGGTGGTGATCGCATCGACCCCCAGCGCGGCCGCCGCGCGGATCCGCTCGGGGTCATCCACCGTCCAGACCCCGACCCGCGCTCCGGCGTCGTGCCACTCGTGCACCAGTTGCCACGTCAGATCCCTGGCGGCGACATTGATGCCGTCGACCCCCAGCGCCCGCGCCCAACCGACAAACTCAGGCCACTGGGCGGGCAGGTCCGGATTGCTTTCGCCGATCAGGAAGACCGGTAATTCCGGCGCCGCGTGCAGCGCCACGGCGCACGCGATCGGCGAGAACGACTGCAGCAGCACCTGCGCTTCCATTCCGCGCGCGCGGACCTCCTCGACGACCCGCCGCACCAGCCGGGCCGTGGGCGACTGAAATCCCTCGATCAGCAGCACGGCGCGCGCCAGCTCGTCGCGCGTCAGCCGGCCCCGGCCGGCGTAGTCCCCGCGCAGCCGGTCGATCAGCCCCGCCGGCTCCGCCTCCGCCTTCATTTCGATGTAGACCCCCAGCCCGCGATCGCGCGCCAGATCCAACGCCTGACCCAGCGACGGGATCGTCTGATCGGACCAGTCCGGCCCGAACCACGAACCGACATCGACCGTCTGCAGTTCTGCGAGCGGGAAACTGGCGACCTCGCCCCCCAGCGCGTTGACGCGGTCGAGCACGGCATCATGAATCACCGCCGCCTGCCCGTCGCGCGTGAGCCGGCAGTCCAGCTCGATGGCATCGGCGCCCAGATCGGCGGCGCGCGTGAACGCCGCCAGCGTGTTCTCGGGCGCCAAGGCGCTGGCGCCGCGGTGGGCGATCACTTCGACCGTATGCACGGGCTGCCTCCCGGCCAGGCCGGCGCACCCGGCCAGCGGCGCAACAAGAATCAGGATCAAAAGTGGGAGCGCGCGGCGGCGGCGCGACGACGGCATGGGCGGACCCCTCGCGGCCAGAATCGAGACGCATCGCGAACGCGGTCAACTTGCAGCACGGCGCGGCGCCTCGCGACGGCCTCCGCACTTTCGACGATCCCCCGCGCAGCGTCAAGGCGATAGCGCCGGCGATCCCCCAGCCGGAATTTATCACATGATAAATAACGCTTGACAGGAAACCGCCGATGGCCCGATGCTGGCCGCGCTTCACGTTGTTCTCCGCCGCGGCTTCCCTTTGCACGTGATCTGGAGGCCCGGCCACGACGGCTTAGGAACGCCCCCGGTTGCGCAGCTCCCCCGGCGTCAACCACGACCTTTCATCTTCAACACCGATAGGATTGCTCCATGCCGAAGCCTTACCGTTTCATTCAGGTTGGGCTGGGTCTGATGGGCCATGCCTGGGCCCATACGATCATGCCGCGATTGATCCAGATGGGCAAGGCGCGGCCCGTCGCCGCGGTCGACTTGCAGCCCGAGAGTTTCTGGAAGGCCCAGCAGGGGCTGGGACTCCCCGCCGAGAAATGTTACACCGATCTGGAACGCGCCTTCGCCGAGAACGAAGCGGACTTCGTCATCATCGTGACGACGCCCGCAACCCACGAACTCGTGGTCGATATCGCCTTGCGCTACGACATGGATATCCTGTCGGAAAAGCCGATCACCGACACGATGCAATCCACCTGCCGGGTCTACCAGAAGGTCAAGGCCGCCGGCAAGAAGATGGCCATCACGCTCTCCTGCCGCTTCGACCAGGATATGCAGACGTTGGAACGGGCGATCAAGAGCGGCAAATATGGCCGGCTGAATTACGTCGTCGGCCGGTTCACGCACAATTGCCGCAAGTTCGGCAGTTGGGGCAAGTTCCGCCACGAGATCCCCGACCCGCTCCTCATCGAGGGGTCGGTGCACCACTTCGATATCCTGCGCGCCTTCACCGGCAGCGACGCCAAGACGGTTTACGCGCTCACCTGGAATCCCCCCTGGGGCGAGTTCGCGGGCGACAGCACCGGCATGGTGATCATCGACATGCTCAATGGAACACGCTGCATGTACGAAGGCGCCAAGGCCAACGCCTGCACCTACAACGGCTGGCACAACGAGTATTTCCGCGCCGAGTGCGAGGACGGAACGCTCGAACTCCACCGGCGCTGGCTGCGCGTCATGCGCGACTATGGTTGGAATCACCCGCTCACCGAGGATCTCCCGCTCGAACAACAACCGGTCTGGACCAACGAGTGGATCGCCGAGATGTTTGTCGATTGGCTCGATGGCGGCCCGCCCCCGGCCTGCCATCTCGACGACGAGATCCAGTGCGCCGCCCTCCTGTTTGCGGCCGTCGAGTCGGCGCACACGGGCAAGGTGATCGAGGTTCAGGAATTCCTGCGTAGCCACCTGAACGCCGTGGGAACGACCCCCGCGCCGGCGACCGTCTGACCCTCTCGAACCGAAACCCCATAACCTCCCGCTGGAACTAATTTCGAACCAGAAGGATCGCGAGCATGAACCCGACCTCCCAGCAGCATCTACCGGCCGCCTCCGCCGCCGGTTTGTCGTTCACGGCCGCCGGGCCGGAATTTCATTTCGATACCGGCTTTCTGAAAGGAACGCTGCATCCCGAGGGCATGTCCAGCGGACTGATCCCGCTGACCCACAGCGCAACGGGGACCGAACTGGCCGGGATGTTCGGCCTGCTCTCCCCCTATCGGCTGCTCACGCCCGACGTTCGCTTCGGGACGGCGGCCTGGGACTGGCCGAGCACGGCGGCGGTCCAGCAGGACGGAAGCGTCCGCGTCGACTGGCGGCCCGACGAAGAGCATCCCCTGGAGATGACGGCCGTCTATCGCTGGCGCGAGCGCAATGTCGCGGATCTGCGGCTCACCGTCCGGCCGCACAAGAACCTGCACCATTTCGAAGTCTTCCTTGCCTCGTATTTCAATGGATTTCCCGTTACCTCGGCCTGTGTCGCCGCCAATCCCGACGACGGCGGCCGCCGCGGGTTCATGGAAGCCCCGGCCGCCAACGGCGGGTGGCAGGCCTTCCCGCGCGACGAAGCCGCGACGG
>MVZB01000342.1 GCA_002068205.1 candidate division BRC1 bacterium ADurb.BinA292 | reverse complement strand
GGGGCAGGAGCTGCCGGTGACGGTGATTGCCGACCCGACGGGGCTGGGCGACGGCCGGTTCAGCGATCGCGTGCTGGTCGTCAACGACGTGGTCGGCCGCAACCCGATGCTCGTCGATGTGACGCTCTCGAAGATCCAGACGGGCGTTGAGTTGGAGGTGTGGGAGCCCTACGAGTGAGAGAGCAAGCGGAGGACGAAAGGCGCGGGAGGAGAATGAAGTTTGAAATTCGAATTAATAAATTCGAATCGAAACAGATGGAAATTCTGGAATTTCAAGAACAGCAATCCTGGAACGGAGATGGTGGCGCGGGCTGGATGAGATCGGTTCGGCTGGGTGGCAGGGAAACCGTTTGAAACGGTTTGAAGTTTCTTTCGCGTGCGGTCACCGGGCCGAGGCCTGGCGCCAATGTCAGGTCGCCGAGGGGGCCAGGAAAAAGCCCGCTGGCGCGGGCTGTCAGGGCGCGTTGCATTCCAGCCGTTGGAACGCGGTTCCGAAGGCGTCCAGCAGATCGCTGGGGAGCATGGCGCGCACGCTGATGCGCTCCGCGACGACGTCGGCGCTCAGGCCGTGGAGGAAGACGCCGAGCCGCGCCGCGTCGAGCGCGCTCAGGCCCTGGGCCAGCAGCCCGGCGATCAGGCCGGTCAGGACGTCGCCGCTGCCGCCCTTGGCCAGGCCGCTGTTGCCCGTCGGGTTGACGGTGCGCTGGCCGTCGGGAGCGATCGTCAGCGTCTGCGCGCCCTTGAGCACGACGACGACGTTGTGGCGCGCCGCGAACTCGGTCATCACGTCGAGGCGGCGGCGGACGACCTCGCCGGTTTCCAGCTCGAGCAGGCGCGCCGCTTCGGCGGGGTGCGGCGTCAACACGGTCGGTCCCGGCCGCCGGCGGAGGTCGACGCGGCGCTTCGCGATCAGGTTCAGCCCGTCGGCGTCGACGACCATCGGGGCCTTGACGTTTTCCAGCACGGCCTGGACGAAGCGCGCGGTCGGTTTGCGCGTGCCGATGCCCGGGCCCAGCGCGACGGCGTCCATCCGCTCGGCGTGCTCCAGGACGGCTTCGAGGTGGCGCGGGGTGAACCACCGCTCGTCGCCTTCGAGCGGGAGCTTGACCGGTTCGATGAGGTGGCTTTCCATGATCGGCCCGAGCGGCGCGGGGTAGGCGCTGTAAATCAGGCCGGCGCCCGAGCGGGCCGCGGCGCGCGCCGCGAGCACGGCCGCGCCGGTCATGCCCTCGCTGCCGCCCAGGATCAGCGCGCGGCCGAAGGTCCCCTTGTGGCCGGCGGGATCGCGCGGCGGCAGGAGAGCGCGGGCTTCCTCCGCCGTCATCAGGTTGAGCGTGATCGCGGGGTCTTCGAGCAGCTCGCGCGGGAAGCCGATGTCGGCCACGACGACCTGGCCAGTGGCGCGGAGGCCGGCGCCGAGCAGCATCCCCGCCTTGGGCAGGCCGATGGTGACGGTCAACTGGCTGCGGACGTGCGGCCCCGGTTCCTCGGCCGGATCGCCGGGCAAGCCCGAGGGGATGTCGATGGAAAGAATGTTCGCGCCGGCGGCGTTGACCGCCGCGATGTAGCTGGCCCAGGGTTCCTGGACGGGCCCGCGGATGCCGGTGCCGAAGATGGCATCGATGATCAGATCATACTCGCCCAGGCGGGCGAGATCGGCGGGTGACTGGACGACGATCCGCTCGATCGGCGCGGGGACGGCGCGCCAGGCGGCGAGCGCCTCGCCCTGCAATTCATCGGGGGGGCGCAACAGGTAGAGGGTCGTTCGGACGTTCGCCTGGTGCAGGGCGCGCGCGGCGACGAAGCCGTCGCCGGCGTTGTTGCCCTTGCCCGTGACGATCGCGACGCGGTCGGGGTGCAAGCGTTCGAGCGCCTCGCGAGCGACGGCCTGGCCCGCGCGTTCCATCAGCTCGGCGGCGGGGACGCCGCGCTCCGCGATCGTGATGCGATCGATTTCGCGCATCTGCCGGGCCGTGACGAGCTTCATTGCGCGCCGTTTTCCGGGTCGTTCGGGTCGCGGTCGACGAATTGATCCATGACGAGGGCGGGATCCTCGCCGTGCGTGCGGCCGATGACGCGCGCCGGCACGCCGACGACGCGGCTGTGCGGGGGGACGGGGTGCAGGACGACGCTGCCGGCGCCGACGATCGAACCCTCGCCGACGACGATATTGCCCAGTACCTTGGCGCCGACGCCGATCAGGCACCCCTGGCGGATCTTGGGGTGGCGGTCGCCGCGTTCCTTGCCGGTGCCGCCCAGCGTGACGCCATGGAGCATCGAGACGTTATCGTCGATCGCGGCGGTCTCGCCGATGACGATGCCGGTGGCATGGTCGAGCATGATGCCCTTGCCGATGCGCGCGGCGGGGTGGATATCGACGGCGAAGATTTCCGAGACGCGGCTCTGGAGATAGAGCGCCAGTTGGACGCGGCCGCGATGCCAGAGCCAATGGGCGATGCGGTGCGCCTGCAGGGCGCTGTAGCCCTTGAAGTAGAGCAGCGGCGTGGAGTAATAGCGGCAGGCGGGATCGCGGTCGCGGACGGCATGGATATCGGCGCGGGCCGCTTCGCCGATGGCCGGATCGGCGTTCAGCGCCTGATAGATCACCTCGCGCAGGGTCATGGTGTGGATCGTCGCCGAGCCCAGCTTGCTGGCCAGGTGGAAACTCAACGCGTCCTCGAAGCGTTCGTGATTGAGGATGGTGGCGTGGAGGAACGAGGCCAGCATCACTTCGCTGCGCGCGGCCTGCTCCACCTCCTCGACGATCGTCGTCCAGATGGGATCGTTCGGCTGATTCATGGAGCTATCCCTTCCCGCTTCCCCCGGCAGACTGGTTGGTCACCATTCTACACATCGGCGGGTCGGGAGCAAATCGCGGTTTCGCTGCGAGCCGGAATCGGCAGCGCGAGTCGGCCGATCGCCGCCCTTTTCCCTGCCATTCGTTCCGGCGCTTGAGTATGTTGAGGAACGAGCTGGAGCGGAGGGTTCCCGTTTGTCGCGCGTGCTGCTACTGACCACCGAGCCCTTGCCCGTGGGGGGGCTGCCGGCCACGGGCGCGGGTCTGCGCGCGTGGGGGCTGGCGCGCGGGCTGCGGCAGGCGGGGCTGGACGTGCAG
>MVZB01000341.1 GCA_002068205.1 candidate division BRC1 bacterium ADurb.BinA292 | reverse complement strand
GGCGATCCGGCGTCGGAGTCGCAACCGCTGCCCGAGCCGAGCGTCGAAGTCGACCGTGCGCAGGTGGTACTCAACGCACAGTCGCCGGTCGCCGCGATTGCAGTCACGAACGGCGGCGCGGGGACGCTCTCGTGGACGGCGATCAACGACGACGGGCTGCTTGCGCTGGGATTGGCGGAGGGAGAAGTCCGTGGCGCGGGCGAGCTGTTGCTGATCGGCGTCCCCGCCGGGCAGGATCTGTCCGGGATGACCACGCTGACCGCGACGATCCGGGTCATCGACGTTGGCGGCGTCGTGCCGGACGAACAGCTGATCCAGGTCCGGATCGGCGGCGAGGCGGGTTCCGGGGATTGGCGAGAGTATCCGTAGGCGGTGACGGGGGTCGGGGAGACCTCGAGGGCAAACGCCGAAGCGCGGGCGGGCAGGTAGTGGCGGGGCGGGGATCAGGCGTCGTTGGCGGAAGGATCGCGCTCGGTCGCGGCGCGCGTCGTCGTTTCAAATCGCCGGCGCAGGTACTGACCGGTCAGGGATTCCTCGCAGGCCATGATCTGCTCGACGGTTCCTTCGGCGACGAGCCGGCCGCCGCCATCGCCTCCCTCCGGTCCGAGATCGATGATCCAGTCGGCCGCCGCGATGAGGTCCAGGTTGTGTTCGACGACGAGCAGGGTGCAGCCACGCTTGACCATCTGTTGAAAGATCTCGATGAGGCGTTGCAGGTCCTCGGGATGGAGGCCGGTGGTCGGTTCGTCAAAGACAAACATGCGGCGCTCGCCATCGCGCATCGTGGCCAGATGCGCGGCCAGCTTGAGGCGCTGCGCCTCGCCGCCCGAAAGCGTAATGGTGCTCTGGCCGAGCCGGAGATAGCCCAAGCCGACATCGCGCAGCGGTTTGAGCGCGCGGACGATCTTCGGCGCCTCGCGGAAAAACTTCGTCGCCTCATCGACGGTCAGTTCGAGGATCTGATGGATGTTGAGGCCGTTCCACTCCAGGCGCAGCACGCGTTCCTGGAACCGGCGCCCGTCGCAGGCCTCGCAGACGACCTCCACGTCGGCCATGAAATGCATGTCGATGATCTGGCGACCGGTGCCGTGGCAGACGGTGCAGCGTCCGCCGTCGACGTTGAACGAGAGGTCGCGGGCGGTGACGCCGAGAGCGCGCGCCTCGCGGGTCGCGGCCAGGGTTTTGCGGATCCACTCATAGGCTTTGGCGTAGGTCACGGGGTTGGAGCGTTTGGAGCCGGCCAGCGGGGTCTGATCGACCCACTGCAGCGAGTCGATCTGATCGAGGCCGGCGATGCGGTCGCACGGCTCGGCCTCGACCGGCGCGATCTCGCGCAATCGCCGGTAATGGGCGCACAGTGTGTCGCGCACCAGCGTCGTCTTGCCGGATCCCGATACGCCCGTCACGCACGCGAAGACCCCCAATGGGAAACGCACGGTCAGGTTGCGCAGATTGTGGCCCCGCGCCCCGCGGACGGTGATCCATCCTTTCGGAGCGCGTCCCAGGGGAGCCACTGGCGGCTCCGCGTACTGCTGGATATGCCGCGCCGTCGGTGTATCCTGCCCGTTCAGCTCCGCGATCGGGCCTTCGTAGAGGATCTCGCCGCCCCGTTCGCCCGCGCCGGGTCCCATGTCGATCAGCCGGTCGGCCGAACGGATCACGTCCAGATCGTGCTCGACAACGACCACCGTGTTGCCCAGGCCCCGCAGCGTGTGCAGGATGCCGATCAGGCGGTGGGTGTCGCGCGGGTGGAGGCCGACGGTCGGCTCGTCGAGGACGTAAAGCGTGTCGGTGAGGGCCGACCCCAGCGCCGTCGCCAGGTTGATCCGTTGCGATTCGCCGCCCGACAGGGTGCGTGTCTGCCGGTCGAGGGTCAGGTAGCCCAGGCCGATCCCCTCGAGGTAGCGCAGGCGTGCGAGCAGGGTTTCGAGCGCGCGGCCCGCGACTTCCATCTCCGCCGGCGGCAGCGTGAGATGTTCGAACAGGGCGAGGACCTCGCGCACCGGCAGGCGGTTCAGCTCGGCGATGTTCAGGCCCTGAAACGTGAAGGCCAGCGCCTCGGGCCGCAGCCGGGCGCCGGCGCAGGCCTCGCAGCGGACATAGGCGCGGTAGCGCGCGAGCATCACGCGCGCCTGGACTTTGTAGCGTTTGCTTTCGAGCCATTTGAAATAGCCGCGGATGCCGGGGAACTCGCCGCAGCCGTCGAGCAGATTGCGCCACTGCGCGTCGGTGAAAGTCGAGAGCGGCTGCAGGCGCGGGATCTGCTTGGGGGTGGTGTGCGCGCGCAGCATGTCGTACATCTCGAGGTTGCCCTCGCTGTTCCACGGCGCGATCGCTCCGTCCTCGATGCACAGGTTGCGGTTGGGGAGGATCTTGTCCAGGTCGAGCTCGATGACTCGGCCGAAGCCCTCGCAGGCGGGGCAGGCGCCGAGCGGGCTGTAAAACGAGAAGAGCTGCGGTTCGGGGGTCGGGTAGGCGCGGCCGCAGCGGTTGCAGGCAAGGCCCGCCGAGAAGGTGAAGGACTCGTCGGCTTCGGCCTCGGGCGCGCGCGCGAGGACGCGGGCCCGGCCGCGGCCGACCTGAAAGGCGGTCTCCAGGGCGGTGCGCAGGCGGGCCAGCTGGGTGTCGCGCAGGACCAGCCGGTCGGTGATGACGGCCAGTTCGGCGCGCGGGTCGCGCGGCGAATCCCCGGCCTCCAGATCGACCAGCCCGTGGCCATCCCAGAGGCGGTGGTAGCCCTGGCGGATGAGCTCCTTGCGCAGCGAATCGTTGAGCCGCTCGCCGATGAAGTCGGTCGGACCCAGCACGGTGAGGCGCGAGCCGGCGGGCAGATCGGCCAGGGCGCGCATGACCGAATCGGGCGTTTCGGCGCGGACGGGGACGCCGCAGTCGAGGCACCGCAGGTCGCCCAGTTTGGCGTAGAGCAGGCGGATGTAGTCGTAGACTTCGGTGGCGGTGCCGACGGTGGAGCGGGCGGAACGGACGGCGTTTTTCTGTTCGAGCGCGATCGCCGGCTGAATGCCGGTGATGCTGTCGATGTCGGGCCGCTCCATGCGGTCGATGAACTGGCGGGCGTAGGTGGAGAGCGATTCGACGAAGCGGCGCTGGCCCTCGGCGTAGAGCGTATCGAAGG
>MVZB01000340.1 GCA_002068205.1 candidate division BRC1 bacterium ADurb.BinA292 | reverse complement strand
CCGAGCCGCAAACGACGCTGCCGGCGGTTCCGCAGGATGAGCGCCTGCGGGGCGTGGAGGGGATGACGACCGGCATGCCGACGCTGCCCGAAGTGCCGGACGAAGGGACGCTGATCCCGGCAGTGTATGGCGACGCGGCGACGACGGGCGTGGCGGCGCCGGCCGGCGGCGCGGGCGCGCTGGCCGCGTTGCAAGGTCCGAAGAGCGAGTCGGGCAAGATCAGCCTGGGGCTGGAGAGCGAGGACGCGCCGGTGATGGCGACCGATCTGTTCCAGCAGCCGGAGATCCGCCAGATGCTGGGCGACGAGCCGCGATTCGTTTACAACCCGAACGGCCGGCCCGATCCGATGCTGCTGCCCTGGGTGCGCAACGAGGCGATCTTCAAGGAACTGTCGGCACAGGCCGAGGCGCTGGAGGAAGCGGGCGAGTATGACGCGGCGATCGCGCTCTATCAGCGGATCCAGCGGATGGGCGACCCGCGGTTCAACCTGATCGCGCAGGACAAGATCATGGCGATCGCGCAGGCGCAGGCCGCGCAGGTGCAGTCGGCGATGGCCGAGGCGTATGTGCCGGAGATCAAGGTGGAGCTGCCCAACTGGGTGGCGGAGAACACGACCGGGGTGATCGTCGGCGAGGACCGCAGCCTGTGCCTGGTGGGAGATTTCATGCTGGCCGAGGGGGAGGCGCTGCCGAATTATCCCGAGGTGCGCGTGGCCGCGATCAGCGACAAGCTGGTGACGTATCAGGTGCAGCACGAAACGTTTGAAGTCGAGTTGAAGCACGAGCAGTAGCAGGCGGCGCCCCAGTGCCCATGGAAGGCCGACGGTGAAGACCGTCAAGCCCCGCTTGAGAGCCGGAATGCACGTTGGAGAGAAGGAGTCGTAGGATGGCACCGTTCCCGCAGCAAATCAGACTGATGGCCATGGCCCTGGCGATCGCCGCCACGGCTCCCTGGCTGGGCGCGCAAGGGTCAGGCGACCCGGGCGGGACCGCCGACGCGCTCAACCAGTATGTCGCCCACGCCGAGAACGAGGTGCGCCTGGCGGCGGCCGCGCCGGTCGACGTGGTGATCCCCGATCCCAACGGGGAAGCGGAACCGCGGCCGGCGTTGCCGGTCGAGGTGGCGCAGATCGTCAGCGGCACCGGCGACGAGGCGATGCAGGTCAATCCGGACGAGACGATTGCCCTGGACTTCGAGGATTCCGAGCAGGACATCCTGACGCGGCAGGCGCTGGAGAAGCTCGACGTGATCGTGGAGTCGCTGGAGTTCGCCAACGCGGATCTGCGCAACGTGATCCGGATCATCGGCGAGCGGCTCGACATCAATTTCATCTTTGACGCCGACGACATCGGCGGCAAGGTCAGCCTGCGGCTGCACAACGTGCGGCTGCGCGACGCGCTGGAGTCGATCCTGTCGACGCGCAAGCTGGCGATCGTGCCGGACCAGAGCGGCATCTTTCGGATCGTGCCGCAGGAGCAGATCGGTCGGCAACTCGTCGAGACGCGGACCGAGGTGATTCAGCTCAACTGGCTGAGCGCCGACGACGTGCTCGAAACGATGGAGCCATTCCTGACCGACCATGGGCGGATGATGGCGAATGAGGAATCCAATACGCTGATCATCACCGACGTTCCGCCGCAGATCCAGGTGATCCGCGACCTGATCGCGGAGATCGACCTGGCCGAGCGCCAGGTGCTGATCGAGGCGCGGCTGGCCGACATCAATGTCGGCGCGCTGCGCAACCTGGGAACGCAATGGTCGGTGACGAAACTGAATGAACACGCGCTGCGGCGGCTCGACTCGCGGAGCATGGACAAGGATTCGACCGGGTTGTTCGGGCCGGCCGGGGTGAACAATGTAGAAACGGTGACGCGGGATATGTATCTCGGCGGGAACCTGATCGGTTCGACCGAAGTGACCGGCCTGGCCGGCGCGGTGGAGGCGCTTGACCCGACGCCGCTGGCCAATGCCGGCGGGCTGATCCCGGTCCTGCTCGAGGGTTTCACGCTGGGGGGCGGTCTGGGCTCGCTCTCGTTCGGCGACAAGATCGGGATCTTCGGCGACGAATACGATCTGAACGCCACGTTCAGCTTCCTGGAGCAGCGCGACATCGTCGAGGTGCTGGCCAATCCGCGCGTGACGACGCTGAACAATGTGCCGGCGAGGATCGACATCATTGAGAAGATTCCGTACATCGAATCGGTGCAGGGCCCGACCGAAGGGGTCGTGATCGGCGAGATCGAGTTCGAGCCGGTCGGCGTGACGATCAACGTCAAGCCGATCATCACGCCCAACGGGTTCGTGCGGATGGAAATCGATCTGCGGCAGAAGATCTTCCGCGGCCGGGTGGACGCCGGCGGCGGCGGGTTCTCGGCTTACGATCCGCCGCAAGTGGACGAGCGCAACGCGATGACGAACGTCATCGTGCGCAACGCCGACACGGTGGCGCTGGGCGGTTTCCGCCAGGTCCGCAAGGTGGAAGGGGTCGACGGGGTTCCCTGGCTGCACCGGATCCCGGTGATCGGCTGGCTGTTCAAGAACAAGGAGCATGACCAGGCCAAGACCGAACTGGTGCTGATGCTGACGCCGAAGATCGTGGAACAGCATGTCGGACTGAGCGATCGCGAGAAGTATCTCTACGAGAAGATCGATCACGATTGGCACGTGCCGGACAAGTTCTTCGATGAAACGCTCGGCGCGGACGAAAAGGACCAGCAGGCGCGACGCGCGGCGCGCTTCGGCAAGGTGAACTGACGGCTGCAAGGCGAATCGGCAAATACGGCTTCCCGAAACGCCCCACACGGCAAGGCCCGCTTCCATGAGGAAGCGGGCCTCGCTGTTTGTTTGGGCGGGGAAGGTGGGGGGTGGGGAGAGGGCGTTGGATGGGACGGACTGAATGGACGGTGTAGATGGTGTGGAGCGGGGTGGATGATGAGACACGCGCATTGCGAGGGGTAGGATTGCGCTCCATAATGTCCGTTGCGATGGGGCCGATTCAATACGGGGCTTTCGAGAGCCGAGGACGAGAACCGAGAGCCGAATTTTCAGGGCAGGCCGTTGGGGGCGAGGGCGAGGACGAGGGACGAGAGACGATTTTTTTGAGTGGGGGCGGGGAGATGAGCGAGATCAGTCGCGGCGGGGA
>MVZB01000339.1 GCA_002068205.1 candidate division BRC1 bacterium ADurb.BinA292 | reverse complement strand
CCCCGCCGGCATCGAGCAGGGAGGGAGCGATGGCGACGAAAACGTCCGCGCCAAGAGCCGCGAAAACACAGCGCAGCCCGCGCATTTCGAACCGCGACCGGATTCTGGCCGCCGGCATCAAGCTGTTCGCCGAACACGGCCCCGACGCCACGTCCGTCTCGATGATCTCGGAGGCTTCCGGCCTGAACCGGCGCATGCTCTATCATTATTTCGGCAGCAAGGAAGGGCTCTACGAGGAAGTGCTCAAGGCGATGTACGACCGGATGAACTCGGTCGACGTCGACCTGGCCCACATGCTCCTCCCGGCCGAGGAACTGCTCAAGAAGATCATCCAGGGTTATTACCGGTTCCTGAATGAGAATCCCGAGTTCGTCCGCATCCTGTCGTGGGAGAACCTGCGCCACGGGCGGACGGCCAAGGCGATCGACGTCGCCGCCGTCAAGGCCCCGCTGATCAAGGCGCTCGGCGTCTCGCTGCAGATGGGCGCGCGCGACGGCCGGTTCCGCAGCGACGTGGATGAGAACCAGCTCCTGATCAGTTGCATGGCGCTGAGCTTCTTCTTCTTCTCCAACCAGTACACGCTGTCGATGCTGCTGGGCAAGGATATCCACGCGCCGCGTTTGCTCGAGCAGCGGGTCAACCACGTGACGCAGCTCATCCTGGAGGGAATTCTGATCAAGCAGCCCACGCCGGCCTGAGACCGCCGGCGCGGCGGTCATTTGATGAATTTAGAGAGGCCGTGAACGGCCGTTCTTTTGAAAACTCAGCTCTCGGCTCTCGAACGCCCCTTTCCCGCCACCGAAAACCTTGCCGACCCCCAAGACGCAATCCGTCCATGCATTAAACACAGCTGCCAGACTTCTCGGTCCAACGCAGGCGCTTTCAATTTGTTGATCGGCTCAGCCCGCGAAGCGGACGACCGGAAGAATGCGCAGGGTGACGCCCGCAGGCCGGAACCCGGCGTCGCCGATCCAGACGTCCAACCCCCTGGAAGGGGTGGCCGGACAACTGGGGCCGGGGTCAAACGAGTCTGCGGGAAACTCAGAACACGCCCATCTCGTGGCCGGCGCGGGCCAGCGCGCGTAAATTCTCCGGCGGCGTCTCGTCGAGCAGGTAGTCGCTCGTGCCGAGAATGTAGCGGCAGCGGGAATGAACGGCCTGCATGATCTGGCTGACGGCCTGCTCGACCTGCGCCGGGGATCCATGGCGCAGCAGGTCGATCTGGTCCAGGCCGCCCATCAGCGTCACTTCGGGGCCGAGTACCCGAACGGCGTCCTCGATACGCGTGTCGCCGTGCGGCGGCGGCGTCAGCGATTCGTAAATCGTCGTGCCGAGCCGCGCGTAAAGCGGCAGCAGCCGGCTGGCGTGCCCGCAATTGTGCGCGATCGTCGCCCCGCCGGCCTCGCGCAGCGCGGCAAAGAATTCCATCTCATACGGCAGGACGTAGGCCTCAATGAACGAGCCGTCGAACAGCTTGCCCGATGCCATATTGACGCCGATGGAGAGAAAATCGGCGCCCGCCGCAATGAACTGACGCGCGATGGCGACGCACCGGCCGAGAAAATGACGCATCATCCGATCGTAGAATTCCGGCTGGAGCAGCGGATCCAGCGAGACCTCGCCCAGCGGGCGATAGGAATAGGCCACCGTATTGAACACACCGTTGATCCACGGCGCGACGACCCCGTCCTCGCCGACCACGCGCGCGGCGCGCCGGATAATCTCCCCATCGATCTCGCCCACCGGCGGCTGGTACTTTTCGAGCAAGGCCAGATCGGCTTCGCTCTTGATGAGATAATCAACCGGCGCGACTTCGCACTCCCACTTCGAGATCCAGCGCGTGCCGATCGTCTGGCGGAGCTCGCCTTCGGGCGTGCGAATAATGTAATGACGATTCGTGTCGTTGCCGCCGAGCTGCTCCAGTTCAACCTGGCACGTCCAGTTCTCCCCCTCCAGCAGCAGATCATCATAGGCCGGCGTGCAATTGCGATGAATCATGTCGAAACCAAAATCACGATATAATTCGGCGGTTTTCTCGACGAGGTCCACCGCGGCGGAACTCCAGACGGCATGAACATAATTGGAGTGAATAAACGGGGCGACGGGAATGCGGTCGACCGGCTCGCCGGCAATCGTTGCCAGGAGGCGTTGACGGCTGGTGATCATGGGCAGTCTCCTCGACCAGTGAACCGGGCTGTCAGGCGTCCCGCATCACCCGCAAGAAATCGACGCGCGGCGAAATCGCAGTGTCGTCGGTTCGCAGCCGGACCTCAATCTGCATGAACGCGCCCGTTGGTTGAAATCCGGCCGCGCCCGGAGCGGCATCCACCTCGATCCATGGGGTCCACGAATCATCCGGTTCCCGAATGGATCCAGTGCGGGCGCGGATCTCCGCCGCGGCGACGGGATATCCGCGTGCATAGCCGATGTGACCGTAGCCGTCGCCGCAATACCACATGTGCCAACCGTGTTCGTCATGGAGGACTTCGGCGTATTCCGTCATCTGCGAATCCCAGCCGGCCTCGGCGGGACGCAGCACGGGATTGAGCTCGCAGCGTTCCCATTGCACGCCATCAGCGGATTCGGCGTAGCAGACGCGGTACTGACCGGGCTGCGTGCAGTCGTCGCCGTAGCCCACGGCGCTGTACCACATGCGGAAGACGTTGCCGTCCTTGACAACATGCGGCTTGGCGACAAAAAAGGCCTCGTGTGCGATGTGCGGATTGAACGGCAGTACGGGATTGACCTCGTGCCGCGTCCAGGATCGCCCGTCTTCCGATCGCGCGAGGCAAATACTCCCAAGATACGGGACCTGCGCGATCCCCGTGTACCACATCAGCCAGTCGCGGCCATCGGTCCACACCGAGTTTGAACTGACGGCAAATCCATCGTAACTGCCGGCGGGTCCGCGGGCCAGCAGCGGCTGCGGGCTGATGCGGTTCCAGGTGATTCCGCCGTCCGTGCTTTCCGCGAGGCCAAGCTGATGCACCGCCGTGCCGTTCTGCTCCCATTCAGGATGATAGCCGACGTAATACATCCACCATCGCCCGTCATCCAGAATGATGATTTCGGGCGACAGGACGCCCTTGCCGTCAAACGCCTCCGGCGGCCCGGCGGTCAGGCACGGCCGCTCCTGCTTGCGCCAGGCGTGCGGTTCATCCACGGGCGCCTCGGCA
>MVZB01000338.1 GCA_002068205.1 candidate division BRC1 bacterium ADurb.BinA292 | reverse complement strand
GCGCTCGATGAAGGCGAAGCCCAGCGCATGACGCTGGGCGCCGCCGGCACCCCCCCATCACGTTCGACACCGTCACGGTCCCCCCCTCGATCCAGCGCGACCGCCAGGCCGCCCTGCGCCAGACGCTCCGGCCGATCACGCAGCCCGAAGCCGCGCTGCGCATGCGGGCGCTGGAGGACGTGATCGACTACGATGAGATCGACCAGATTCTCTACGCCCCGGGCCGCACCCAGCTCGAATACGGCCAGTACTATCTCGAAGCCGACAAGGTGATCGTCGACGCGCGGCTGCAGGAGATCCAGGCCGAAGGCAACGTCCTGCTGCGCATCCGCCAGGACGTCGGCCCGCCCAACGACATTTACGCCGACTCGCTGCGCTTCAACTTCCGCGAGGGCGAAGGCGTCGCCTATAACGTCAGCGGCCAGCACGGCTTCATCTTCTTTCGCAATGCGGCCCGGGAAGGCGATCTGCCGCCCAATACGCCCCAGTTGCAGAAACTGTCGGAGCAGGAATCGATTTTCCGCCGTACGTCGCTGACGACCTGCGACTTCACGATCCCCCATTACAGCGTCACCGGCCGCGAGATCATTCTCTACGAACGCGACCGCGTCTTCATCCGCAGCGCCACGTTTCGCGTCTGGGGCGTCCCCGTGTTCTACCTGCCCGCCTACTCGCGTTCGCTGCTCGAATCGAGCCCCTGGTTCGTCCAGGTCGGTTGGGGGTCGCGCACCGGACCGCGCATCCGCGTCGGCTATGGCTATCGCCACAAAACGATGGAGCCCAGCTTCAAACAGGATGACCTGCTGGAGGAGCGCTCGGGCGGCCGCGCCGACGTCTACATGGACTACCTGAGCGAATACGGCCCGGGCGCCGGCTTCGATTACGAATACCAGTTCGCCTACAACAAGCATCGCGGCCGCATGTCGCTCTACGGTCTGCACGACGGCGATCGCGAAGTCGCCGGCACGCAACTGCTCAACCCCGAGGAGATCTTCGACCTGACCGGCCAGGTGCAGAACGACAACCTGCAATCGGAACCCAACCGCTGGCGCGTCCTGTGGCAGCACCGCAGCGAGATCACCGACGAACTGACGTTCCGACTGAACATCGATGAGTTCAGCGACCCCGACATTTTCTATGACGTTCTGGACAACTTCGGCCGGCTGGACGAGGAGCGCGACCGCTACGTTCTGCGCCGCAGCCGCGCGGCCCTCTCCTTCGTCAACGAAGTGCTGGCGATCCATCTGCTGGCCGACCTGAAGGACCGCATCGGCATCGATCGCTACACCGATTTTTCGCGCCCCAGCGACGACAACCGCCAGTTCGACCTGCAGCCCGACCGCCGGCTCGAGGATGTCGACTCGGACGGCATCAGCGCCGATCGCTGGGCCGCCGCCAGCCGCCGCCTTCCCCAGGTCGATATCCAGACCCGCTGGCTCCCCATCGGCAACCGCCCGCTCTACTATTTGACCGAGCTCTACCTCTACAACAACCTGGATAAGGGCTTCAACTCGCTCAACCAGCGCGACGACGCCTACGTCCGCGGCGCCGAGATCTATCAGGCCCTGCTCTACCAGTGGAAGCTGAGCGAGCGCTACACGCTGCTGGCGCAGGCCGGGATCGGCGTCGGCGTCGCCGACCGCGAAAACCATGACCTGGACCCGACCTACAGCACCACGAGGATCGCCGCACCCACGCTGGCGGACCCGCTCAATACCGAGGAAGTCGTCCTCTTCCCCAACCAGGTCGGCGGCATGGTCTTCATCGATGACGACGGCAACTTCCTCGTCGGCCGCCGGACGATGAACATGGAGGACATCGAGCCGACCTACGTCTGGGGCGACGCCAAGCTGCAGTTTCTCGCGCGCTTCAGCGACGCCCTGTCGGGCGACCTGCTCTGGCGCATCCGCGAAACGACCGACGACTTCATCGGCGACTGGTACGCCAGCACCGGCAACCTGACGTTCCGCGACGACCTGTTCGACTACAAGATCCGCGAACACTGGGTGGAGGGGGGCTTGGACTATCGTCTGGCCCGCCCGCTGATCAATGCCTTCGTCCGCGGCGGATACAATCTGGTCAGCCGCGGCGACGTCTTCTCCAAGGAGGACCTGGCGTTCGCCCGCACCGGCCTGGGCTGGAGCAACCAGCGCCAGACGCTCGCGATTCGCGGCAGCGTCGGCTGGGAGAATGATCAGCAATTCGACCCGAGCGACATCCGCGCCTACGAGGACGAGGAGATCCATCTCAACGCGGCGCTGAGTTACTCGCCGATCCATGGGCGGTGGTTCATCCAGCTCGAACTGGAGCGCGACATCGAACTGGATCAGCGCAGCGAGGTGGACGATCAGAAAAAGCTGACGTTCTTCACCGAGGACGAAACGCAGACCGAGGCGCGCGTGACGTTCGGCCGCGAGCTGGGACCCAAGTGGAAAACCGAAATCGAAGTCGAGTGGGACGACGAGGTGGGCGGCCTGCGCGAGCTCGCCTGGCTGCTCGAGCGCGACCTGCACGACGCCGTCGCGATCCTGCGCGTCGAAGTCGAGAACGATGAGGAAGATGCCGACGATCGCGAAACATCGGCGTCCGAAAGCCCGCAGATCGACGTCCGGCTCGGCCTCAAGTTCAAAATCCCCGGCCAGAACGTCGCGTTCGGCGTCGAGGAAGTCGATACGATTCAGCGCGAACAGCGCCGCGCGCAACTGGCCTACTGACGGCGCCGCCGGCCCCAGCATCATCCCAGGTCCACCGTTGCATGTCGTCCCATCCCGAGGAGTCCATCGCCGTCCCGCCCACCGGCGGCCTGCGGGTGGGCGTGGTCGCGTTTCTCAACATGCTCCCGCTGGTGGCGGGCGCCGAGCGGCTGGCGCCGGGCCGGCTGGAGATCGTGCCGGCGCCGCCCAGCCGACTGGCGCAATGGCTCGCCGAGGGGCGCGTCGACCTGGCCATGGCGCCCGTGGCCGCGCTGTTTGAACACCCCGAATGGCGGATCGTCGGCCGGTCGATGATCGGCGCCGACGGCGACGTCCTCAGCGTCCTGGTCGTCGGCCGCGAACCGCGTGAACGCTGGAGCGCGCTGCGGCCCGACGGTCAGTCGCGCACGAGCAATGTGCTCGCCCGGCTGGTGCTGGAACGGCGCCACGGCTTGCGACTCCCGCTGGGCGAACCGTTGCCGCGCGACGTCGATCGGGAACCGCCCG
>MVZB01000337.1 GCA_002068205.1 candidate division BRC1 bacterium ADurb.BinA292 | reverse complement strand
GGGGGGCGCGCCGCCCGCGGCCATGTCGGCGGGGATGGGGTCGGCGACGAGCACGACCAGCCGCTCGCCGCGGATCTGGATCGCCTCGCCGGGGACGGTGATCCGCGGCTCCTGTTCGCCGAGGCTCAGCATCACGCGGGCAAACAGGCCGCCGCGCAGCAGGTTGTCTTCGTTGGCGAGGCGCATCCAGAGCGGGAAGTTGCGGGTGTCGGCGCCCGACAGCGGGATGATGCGCGCGACTTCGGCCTGGAATTCCCGGCCGGGAAACCCGTCGACGCGGATGGTCGCCTGGAGTCCTTCTTTCACTTGATTGAGGTAGATCTGGGGCAGCTCGATGCGGACCTTGAGCGGATCGAGGACGGCGACGCGGGCGACGGCATCGCCGATGGCGACCCACTCGCCGGGCTCGCGGAGGCGTTCGACGACGACGCCATCGACCGGGGTGACGACGGTCGAGCGGCGGAGCCGGCGCTGGGCCTCGGCGACCTGGGCGCGGACGATCGCCACGTCGGCGCGGGCCGATTCGATTTCCTCGGAGCGGAAGCCGGCCTCCTGCTTCGCCAGTTCGCTCTCGGCGGCCTGGACCTCGGCCTGGGCCTCGCGATAGGCCGAACGCAGGCGCGTTCCCTCGCTTTCCGAAATGATCCCCTCGGCGACGAGCGGGGCCTGGCGCTCCCATTCGTCGCGGGCGCTCTCCAAGCGGGCCTGGGCGGCCTGGAGCTGGCGGCGGGCGGCTTCGACATCCTCGCCGCGGAAGCCGCTTTCGCGCAGTTCGAGCTCAGCCTCGGCCTTGCGCTGGAGAGCCGCCAGCCGATCCAGCTCGATCCGGATGGCTTCGCTGTCGAGGGTGCAGACGGTCTCGCCGGCGCGGAGGCGCTCGCCTTCCTCGATGGCGACTTCCTGGACGCGGCCCTCGACCTGCGCGGCCAGATCAATCACGCGCCAGGGCTCGATCGTGCCGGTGAATTCGAGCCAATCGGCCACGTCCTGCTGCTCGGCGCGGTCGACCTGAACGCTGAAGACCGGCATCTGCGGCCGGGCGAGCACCGGAAACAGCAGGTTGATGAGGAAGACAGAGGAGGCAGTGAGGATACGGCGGCGGGAGGAAGTCGACATCCGCGTGCTCCGCTTCTTCCCCTGCGAGGATGCACCTGGTTCTCCCCGCGACGGGGACAGACCGCGATATCTTAAACCAGCGGGCAAACGGCGTCAATCGGGCTGGTGACGGGGGTGACGGCGCCGCAAGGGCCCTGGGGAAATGGGCGGCATTTCTAACATGAATGGCACAGTATGCGCTATGGTCGCGGGGGGCAACGGGATGTGCGGTTAAGGCGGAAGCAGGCGATTTTGCTTGAAATTTCCGCTGCACAGGTTACAACTGTTGCCAACTTTGCTCGTACATGAGCAAAGCTCGCTCGGACTGGCTTGCCGGGCGAATGATTCCACAGAGGCCAGGTTAATTAACAGCCATGAGTGCCTTGAATCCACGTGGGCTTACCCGCGCCGGCGCGGTGCGTACGGCGGCGGTCATCCTTCTGGCGGTCGCGCTGCTCTCGACCACCGGCTGCTCCTGGTTCCGCCGGGACAAGGGTGTCGACGTCGATGAGCAGTACATCGAAGACGATACTCGCACGGACCTCGGCGCGGGCAGTGGCGCCACGACGGGGACCGTCCCGAGCGATGCTCAGGCCGAGGGCCCGCGTCCAGGCGAACTGCTGCCGTTCCCGGAGCTGCAGACGATCTATTTCGATTATGATCGCTCGAATATCCGGGCGGATCAGGTCGAAAAGATGCAGCGCAACCTGCAGTATCTGCTGGATCATCCGCAGGATAAGGTCTACATCATCGGCCATTGCGATGAGCGCGGCACAATTGAGTACAATTTCAATCTCGGCGACCGCCGTGCGAAGGAAGTTGCCGAGTTCTTCCGTCGCGGCGGTGTGGACGCCAGCCGCATCGCCACCGTCAGCCGCGGCGAAGAAGAGCCGGTCTGCACCGAGCATAACGAGAGCTGCTGGTCCCGGAACCGGCGCGCCGAATTCATGCGGATGTATTAATTCGCGCCATATTTTCGCAATTTCAATCCCGGGTGGAGGCCGATTTGGGCCCCACCCGGTTTTTTTTAATGGGGTGGCGGGGGCGCGGGTCCCACACCTGTGATGGTGCAATCGATGGGCGTCAGATTCCTCGCGTTACCACGCTGAGGCGGCGGGGAGGGTGGTCATTTCATCGTCGGTTGCAGGATTTTCGCGGGCGAGGAGCTCCACGGGGGTCACGTACTGACCCGGGACATACAGGTCGCGCGAGGCGATCAGCAGGTCGCCCTCGTTGACGCCCGAGAGGAGCTCGACGGTCTTGTCATTGCGCAGGCCGAGTTGGACCGGCATGTCGGCGACGGTCCCCTGGCGGACGATCTGGACGATCGGCCGGCCGTCGCGCTCCTTCAGGTAGTCGCGCTCGACCACCAGCGCCTGTTCATGCTGATCGAGAACCACGTCGGCGCGGACGAAGAGGCCGCTGGTGAACGCCGGATCCATTTCGTCCAGCTCGATCCAGACCTTGTAGGCATGGCTCTGCTGATCCTGGACGCGCGAGACGGTGCGGATGCGTCCCGGGACGGTGATCTCGCGGTGGGCGATGACGCGAGCCTGGACCTCCTGGCCGGGGGTCAGCCGCGCCTTGTCGCGGCCGTTGACCATGCAGCGCGCCTCGAAGTGGTCGTGGCTGATGATGCCGAACAATTCGGTCGACGGGCCGACCAGCGTATCCTCCAGCCGCATGATCTCCTCGTTGAGCAGGTCGCTCTGGGTCGATTGTTCGCGGAGGTGGCTGGCCAGGACGACCATGCCGCTGATCGGGGCGACGATCGGCACCTTTTCGCGCTGGCGCAGGAGTTTTTCGAGTTTCTTTTCTTCCTGCTCGAGCATGATCTGGCTCTGGCGCAGGTTGATCTGGGCCTGCTGGACGGCCAGTTCGGAGCGGTCGAACTCGATCTGGGTAATGAAGTTCCGGGCCTTGAGTTTCTTGTCGAATTCGAAACTTTTCTCCTTCTGGAGGAGATCGCGGCGGTCGAGCTCGATCTTTTCGCGCGAGATTTCGACCTGCTTGCGCTGATTTTCGATGTCGGCCTCGATGTCGCGGTCATCGATCTTGGCCAGCGTCTCGCCTTCCTCGACCATCGTCCCGACCTCGATCCGGCGGAGGAAGGTGAGACGCCCCTCCATCATCGGCTTGACCATCGCCG
>MVZB01000336.1 GCA_002068205.1 candidate division BRC1 bacterium ADurb.BinA292 | reverse complement strand
CCGCCGCTACGTGCAGAGCGCCCGGTGTCACCTGTATCTGGAGCGGCTCGGGTTGCCCGTGCCGCGGATGTTCTGGGTGCGCGAGACGCTGACGACGCTCGGGCTGCGCAATCTGTATTTCCTGGTCGAGGAGTTCATCGATGGTCGGCCGGTGGATCGCGACAGTCAGGCCGAGTTGCGCGCGGCCGTCGGGCTGCTGGTCCGGCTTCATGGGTTTGAGTCGGAGACGTGGGGTCCGGTGGCGCAGGCAGCCCCGCAACCGCGGTCGCACTATCTGCTGCGCGCGCTCCGCCCGGATCTGCTCTATTACCTGCGTCGGATCGAGAAATGGGCCGACGTCCGCTTTGATCACGACGACCTGGAGCGGCTGTGGAAGCTGGAGGAGGCGGCGGCGCTGGCCGTGTTGCTGCGCCGGCGCCGCCCGTTCCGGCTGATCCACGGCGACGTGCATTACCGGAACTTCCTTTACGGCCCCGCGCGGGGCGAAGTGCACCTGATCGATTTCACGACGGTAGCCTACGACTTGCACGGGTGGGAAATCCTGAAGATGGCGGCGGCGTTCGGGCGGCGCGAGGCGCCGGCGGCGGCACGGCTCTGGCGGGAATACTTCGAACTGGCCAGCGAAGAACGTTGGGGCGAGTTTCTGCACGAGGCGCCGCTGGCGCTCTTCCGCCACGGCCTGCGCGAGATGGCTCACCAGCGCGTCGCGCCGCCGCGCGCCCCGGCCGCCCTGCGCAAGGCATCGATCCTGGAGTGGCTCGCGGGTCTGCTGGCGCCGGCGCCCGAACTGTGGGGGGCGCGCGCGGCGGAGACCGACTGGGAGGCGCTGCTCGAGCGCATGCGGCCCGACCTGTGCGTCGCGGCCGGAGTCCAACCGCCCGCCGATTCGTCGGTGCTCCCGTAACGGCAACGGCCGGCGCTCAGCGCCGGGGGATTGCCTCCGCGCTTCCAATACCGATTCCGGTTTCGATTCCGATAACGATACCGATGCCATCGGTTGGCGTTGCCGATGGTAAGTTGTTCACGAAATCAGCGCGCGACGGCCGCCGCCGGACGCCTCGCTCACGCTATCCCGCCTGCTTTCAGCGCTCCGGGACAACCCTGAAAACGGCCCGCCGATTGGGAACAGCTCTTGCCTCAAGGGTGGGGCAACAGAGTCAAGGATTACCCCGAAGGAGCCGTCACCATGCATCCCGAAAATCGCCCCCCCGTTCGAACCATCGCGCGCGAAGCCCGCGGCAACGACCCGCGGATCGTCCTCTTCATCGCCCTGTTTCTCGCCCTGTTCACCATGCTGGTGGTGGTGGGTCAGGCCCAGCAGGCGGAACCGCCGAGCGACGCGGCCATCCAACGCACCACGACGATTGAGCAGACGACAATTACCCGGCGAGACGGCGCGCCCCCGCTCGAACTGAGCGACCTGGGGATGAAGCTGGCGATCGAACGCGAGCTGGCCCGCGCGCCGGGGATCAATACCGCGACGCTCGACATCGACGTCAGCGACGGGATCGCCACGATCACCGGCTCGGCGCCGAACGTCATCGTGCGCGACCGCGTGGAGCGGATCGCCGCGACCGTGCGCGGCGTGACCGCCGTGGTGAACCACCTGACGATCGAGTCGGCCGATGTGGCCGACCCGGTCATCCTGGCAAACCTCCAGCGCGCGCTGGGCGCCGACCCGGCCCTCGATCCGGGATTACTCCAGATTTCGATCGACTCGGGGATTGTCACGCTGAGCGGATCGGTCGATAGCTGGCGGGAACGCTGGCTCGCCGAGGAGGCCGCCAAGAACGTCTACGGCGTCCGGGGGGTCGTTAATCAGATTCAACTCGAATACCCCGAGGGGACCGCCGGGCGCGCCGATGACGAGATCCAGCAACAGATTATCGATCGCATCAACGGCAGCGCGCTGATCGACGCCGGCCTGGTCGCCGTGGGCGTGCGCGATGGGCAGGTGTCGCTGTCGGGAATCGTCCCCAGTCTGGCCGATAAAGTGACGGCGATGCGGCTGGCGTGGGTCAGCGGCGTGACCAGCGTGACGGCCGACGAGTTGAAAGTCGACTGGGAGCTGTACCGGACGCAGTACACGCCGCCGGCCGCGCCGAGCGACGCGCCGGTGCGTTCGGATTCGGTGCGCGAGCAGGCCCGCGATGCCCTGATGCTGAACCCGTACGTGGAGCAGGAGAACGTCGAGGTGGTGATTAATAACGGCGTCGCGACGCTCTCGGGAACGGTGCGGTCGCTGACCGCAAAGCGCGAAGCGGCCGAAGCGGTGCGCCATGTGGGCGGCATCTTCGAGGTCCGAAACAACCTGATGATCGACCCCGGAATCGAGGCAACCGATGCGGCGATCGCCCAGAGCGTGAGCGACGCGCTGCGCGTGGACCCGGTCGTGGAACAGGTCGAGGTGGATGTGGCGGTCGACCAGGGGATCGTCACACTGCGCGGCCAGGTCGATGACGCGTTCGAACGCGCCCGCGCTGAGGAGTTGCCGGCCGGATCGCCGGCGCCGTGGCGGTGGCGAATGAGCTGACGATCGCCCAGCCGGAAGCGGTCGCCACGCCGAGCGCCGCGCGGAGCGATGCCCAGATCGCGGCTGATATTGAAAGCGAGCTGTTCTGGAGCGCGCTGGTCGACCCGAGCGACGTGGAGGTTCAGGTCCAGGACGGCGTGGCGACGTTGCGCGGCCGGGTCGACGACAGCCGTGAATACGGCGCCGCGATTCGCAATGCGTTTGAGGGCGGCGCCCGCAGCGTGGTCAGTGAATTGACGACGACCAACGGGCCGGTCGGCCCGGCCACCCACGGCGAGCCGATCGTCTATGATTCGCCGTTGATGAGTGAGTTCCGCTGATTGGAATCGGGATCGGTATCGCCATCGCAAGCGAGCCAAGAGCCGAATTCTTGAGTCATGTCAGTGCCGGTCCTGCTCTTTCAGCCGCGATTCGGCCCAGTCGGCCTTGCGGGCGAGATAGAGCAGTTTCCTGGGGAGCGTGGCGTAGCGCAGATCGCGCAGCGACCGGCGCAGTCGCATGATCAGCATCCGCCGCGCGCGATGCTGGATGACGGCAAAGGCGCCGCGCGAGAGCGAGGCGTTGGCTTCCAGCGCCCACTGATACGTGTCGGGGTCGGCTTCGCCGCAGAGCGAATAGAACATCGCGACGGGCTGACCGGAACTGTCGGCGCGGGCGGCGTCGAGGAAGATTCGCTGCCGGCGGGCGTCGCCGACGGGCAGGACGCAGGCGGCGCCGGCTTC
>MVZB01000335.1 GCA_002068205.1 candidate division BRC1 bacterium ADurb.BinA292 | reverse complement strand
CCCCGGCCCCGGGTTGAAATCCTGGCGCGGCCCCGCCGGGGCTTCCCGGCAGCATCCCCGCAGCCGCCGGTTGAAATCCCCGGCGGGCCTCCTGGATCGCCGTCCACTGCGGCTCGGGCAGCCACTCGCGGCTCTCGGGTTCCCAGGTCCAGATCCGCGGATCCGGCGGGCCGACCCGCTCGTCGGTGTCCGGTCCATGGCTGAACACGGTCACGGGGCGCCGGTCGATCAGGCTCAGCCGGCGGGTTTTCGTGTCGGCGAACGGATCGACCGGCAGCCCGTTGGGAAAAAGCTCCATGAATTCCTGAACGGAATCGACGCGAACCCCCTCGCGCGGGAAGGGGATCTCGCGCTCGCGCGGCACGACGACAAACAGATCCCCCGCGCTGAGTGTGCCGTTGGTCGGGTCGTACGGGATCCCGGCGGCATCATCCAGTCCGTCGGGGCCGACACTCCAGCAGACGAAGGTCTCGTCGCCCGGACGAACAGCATGGCGCAACGGAGCACTTGTCGATGTTTTCGCGTCATTGGCGACGGTCTCGGGCCTGGTGAAAGGGTCGTCGGGGATCTGCTCCAGTAAAGGCGAAAAGGGGCGGCTGAGCGGATTGGGGAAATCGCCCTGGGTCACCAGCCGGTGGCGTGCGGCCGTCGCCATGCGGAGCAATTCAAGCTGCGCTTTCGTCACAAGGACACGCTTTGCCGCCTCGCCAGGCGTGGGTCCGGCGTTCAGCTCATCCAGTTTCAGGCCCAGCCAGCCTTCGCCGGCAAACAGCTCGGCTTCTGCGTGCGGGACGGGCGCCGCGGCAAAGCGCTCCAGATGCCGCCACAGCTCACGAAAGTCGCCATCGGTCTCGCAGGCGTTGAATGCGTAGGTCTGGAGGCCCTCCAGGCCGATCCGGCGCACTGCCGTCCCGACCAGGCACTGGATCAGCGTCCCATCCCGCTGCATCATCTGCCCCAGCCAACAGGCCCCGGCCTGGAGCCGCAGGGCGTCGTCGCGGCGGCCGAGCAGCAGGCGCCCGGCCGCCTCCGCGCGCGCAATCTTCGCCATCACCTGGAAGTGCAGGAAGTTGGGGACCGGGCCACGCGGATCCGACCTCAGCCCCCGCCCCTGAATCACCATGACATCACATTCAAGCGCCCGCTCCAGCCCGTCCATCACCGCCTCATAGGGCAGGAGGTCGTCGGGCCACTGCATGGTGAACGTGACGACGCCCGGCAGCGCGGCGGCGTTGCGCCCTTCGGCTGCGGCCCGCAGACCGACTACGCGGCGTTCCGCCTCCCGCACCAGATGCGCGAACCCGGACTCCGTGTGCTTCAGCAGCTCGTCGCGCGAGGCCGCCACGAACGCCTCCGCCTCATCGATCCGTTTGGCGGCCAGCAGCGCATCGAGCTGGAGCGCATGAATCCAGGGATCGTTGGGGTGGGCCGCGAGCAGTTTCTCCGCCAGCGCCAGGGCCTCGCCATCGCGGCCCAACTCGTCCTGAAGATGGAAATACTCCCGCACCTGCGGGTCCTCGACGCGATGCAAGGCCGAAGGAACCGGGTTTGGCAACACCTGGAAATTTCCCGCCACACGCAAACCGACCAGATCCCAGTCGCCGGGACGCTCCGCCGAGGCCTTCAGTTGCAACAGCGGGAACTGGTCGGGAAGCGTCTCGCCTTTCGCCCTGGCGACGATCACCTCCCACAGCCGCGCAAATCCCTTCTTGTCGGGCGGTTCACGGACGACAAATCCCCGGCTGCCGGCCCGAATTTCGATCTTGGAATTGGGCGAGCCGAACGAGGAAGTAGCGGGCGAGCGGATGGAGCCCATCGAGAGGTTGCCCTGGTTGGTCGTGGCGATTTCGATCGGATCCAGCGGTTCGAAGCCAATCGTTGAGAGATAAAAGCCTTCGACGGGGCGACCCCGATCGCAGGCGAGGAACGCCGCACACAGGATTCCAATGCTGAACAGCCGGACGAGGCCCGGCGATGTCCAGCGGATCACGGCTTGTCGCCGATTCCAGCGCATATCCCATTCCCTTCCGCGCGGCCATACGCCAACCCTGCGCGCGGCCGTTGCCGTTAGACTCTCACCAGGCGCCACGCCCGGATCTCATGCCGCCGATTCACAAGAGCCGGCAAACCCGCGGCGGGTTGCAGACGACTCCCAGGAAATCCTCGCGCCGTCACGCCTCTCCCGTCGCTCGTCCTCGCGCGGATTGACAGCCCGCCGCGTCATTGCCACGATGCGAGGACAACGGTGTTCCGCATGCGAGTGCTCCATGTCATCGATTCGTTGCGGCTGGGGGGCGCCCAGACCTACCTGCTCAGCCTGCTGCGCGAGCTGGGCAGGCTGGACGTTGACTGCGCGGTCGCGGCGCTGTGGGGGCCGCAGAGCCTGAGCTCCGCCTTTGCCGAGGCGGGCTTCGCTCCGCGCGAGCTGGCGCGCAGCCGTTTCGACGCCCGACTGGTTCCACGCCTCCGCGCGCACATCCGGCGGCTCCGCCCCGACGTCGTGCATGCCCACCTCATCCCGTCGGTGTTCCTGACGGAAAATTTCCGCAACGGGCTGGGCATCGAGAGGCTGGTGACGCACGTGCATGCCACGCCCGGCCGCGCGCGCGGCTACCAGCGCCCCCTGGAGCGGCGTTGCTTCCGGAACGCCGATCTGGTCGTGGCGTGCAGCCGCGCGGCGGCGGCGCGTCTGCCGCGCGCGGATCGCGTCGAGGTCGTCGTCAACGGGGTCGACGCGGACCGGTTCCGGCCGCCGACGGCCGTCGAGCGCGCCGCGGTCCGCCGCCATTGGGGGATTGCCGACGAGGCCATCGTGGTGGGAACGGTCGGCCGGCTCGCGCCGGTCAAGAACCAGCACCTGATCCTCCAGGCGGCCGCCCGGCTGGCGGCGGCGGAACCGCGGTTGCGCGTCCTGCTGGTCGGCGAGGGGCCGTGCGCGGCCGGCCTGCGCGCCGAGGCGCATGCCCTCGGGCTGGGCGAGCGCGTGATCTTTACCGGCCTCCAGCGCGACGTCGCTCCGCTGCTGGGCGCGATGGACATCTTCATGTTGCCCAGCGCCCACGAGGGACTGCCCCTCGGGCTGATCGAGGCGATGGCCTGCGCCCGGCCCGTGATCGCCAGCCGGCTGCCGGGCATCGAGGAAGTGGACGGCGATTCGGGCAGCCTCGTGCTGGTGCAACCCGAGCCGGACGACCTGGCGCAAGCGCTGGGTGAATTGATCCAAAGTGAAGCGGCGCGATCCCGGCGGGGCGAAGCGGCCCGCCGGC
>MVZB01000334.1 GCA_002068205.1 candidate division BRC1 bacterium ADurb.BinA292 | reverse complement strand
AGGGCGAGGATGCCGGCGGCGGCGTGGGCTTCGCGCTGGCGCGTTTCGGGGGTGCCGCGGGTGGCCATTTCGCCGCGGGTGAGGTCGACGATGGCGGTGGAGCGGCCGCGGCGGGCGGCGAGGGCGAGCGTGCCGGCGGCGAAGAGCTCGGCGTCGTCGGCGTGGGCGCCGAAGGCGACGATGTCGATCATGGGAGAGAATCCATATCAGCGTGAATGGAAAATTCGGAATCCGAAATTCGAAAATCGAAACAAATTCGAATCGACAGGTTCAAAAGAGCGTTAATGATCCTCCTCAGCCCTTGAGCAGCGGCAGGATTTGTTTGAACGGGTCGGTGCCGGCGACGCGGAGGGCCTCCATGGCGAGCATCTCGCTGGTGGCGGGGACGCAGCCGGCCTGGGCCATGCGGCGCAGCGCGGCGTCGCGGTCCGACGGGCGGCGGCTGCCGATGGCGTCCTCGGCAAGGAAGACGGTCAGCCCGCGTTCGCGGGCGGCCAGGGCGGTTTGCAGGACGCAGACGTGGGCCTCGATGCCGCAGAGGATGAGCTGATCGCGGCCGGCGGACTCGACCGCGCGGGCGACGGCGTCGTCGCACAGGCACCCGAAGGCCATCTTTTCCATCGGGCGGGCGGCGTCGCCGATGGCCTCGGCGACCGGCGGGACGGTGGGACCGAGGCCCTTGCGATACTGCTCGGTCCAGACGATCGGGAGGCCGAGGATGCGGGCGGCGCGGATCAGGAAGACGGAGCGGTCGCGGACGGCCTGATGGTCGTGGATCGCCGGAAGGAGACGTTCCTGGAGGTCAATGACCATCAGGAAGGAGCGGTCGCGGGAGAGTTGAGCCATCCTGGATGCGCCTCTGCGGAAAGGTTCTGATTCTGAATGCCGGAACCGGTTCCCGCCACTGAAATGCCTGTCATTCCCCAAATTCAGATCGGTTCCGGCCGCCCCGTTCAGGGGCTTGGATTGTCGGGGGCGGCGACGCAGGGTTCCGGCCTGCGGCCGTCACCCTGCGCTCTATTCCGGTCGTCCGCCTCGCGGACTGTACCAGCTGATAAGGCTGAAACTCTAGCGTTGGCATTGGAAGCTGGTCCGTGATGAATCATCCTTGAAGGGACATGAGGGACACAAGAGACATAGGGGAGAGGCGGAACCGGGCCAGCGAGGAACCATCGTCGAGCACAGATGAGCAGGGGTAGGCACGCGCGGTCAAGGCGCCACCGTGGAGACCTGCTACTTCTCCTTTCGGGCGGTGGAGCGGATGGAGAGCTCGCGGAGCTGGGCCTCGTCGACCTCGGCCGGCGCGCTGGTCATCAGGCAGGCGCCGGTCTGGGTTTTGGGGAAGGCGATGACGTCGCGGATCGAATCGAGGCCGAGCAGGAGCCTCATCAGGCGGTCCATGCCGAAGGCGATGCCGCCGTGGGGCGGGGCGCCGTACTGGAAGGCATCCATTAGGAAGCCGAATTTCATCCGGGCTTCGTCCTCGCCGATGCCGAGGGCGCGGAAGGCGCGTTCCTGCAGGTCGCGGCGATGGATACGGATCGAGCCGCCGCCGAGCTCCTCGCCGTTGAGCGCGAGGTCGTAGGCGAGCGACCGGACCGCGCCGGGGTCGCTTTCGAGTTTGTCCCAGTCCTCGGGGTGGGGCATCGTGAACGGGTGGTGCATGGAGAACCAGCGTTTTTCGTCGGCGTTCCACTCCAGCAGCGGGAAATCGGTGATCCAGCAGAAATTGAACTCGTCGTTGGGGATCAGACCGAGGTCGCGGCCGAGCTTGAGGCGCAACTGGCCGAGGGCCTGGGCCGAGGCGATGGGCTGGTCGGCGACGATGAGGATCAGATCGCCGGCGCCGGCGCCGGTGGCCTCGATGATGCGGGCCTGGCAGGCGGCGTCGAAGAACTTGGAGATGGAGGACTCGAGGCGGACGGCGCTGTCGTCCTGGACGGTGCGGAACCAGGCCAGGCCCCGGGCGCCGTGGCGTTCGGCGAAGGTGGGGAGCTCTCCGCCCGGCTTGAGCTGCGTGTTGGAGAACTTCTCGCCGCCGCCGGGGACGACGAGCGCGCGCAGGACGCCCCCCTGGCCGAGCAGATCGACGAAGACCTTGAACTCGCAGCCGCCGGCGCGGACGGCCGCGGTGATGTCGTGCAGTTCGAGCTTGAAGCGGCGGTCGGGCTTGTCGCTGCCGTAGCGGTTCATCGCCTCGGCGTAGGTCATGCGGTCGAAGGGGGTTTTCAGGTCAATGCCCTTCACGTCGCGGAAGACGGCCGTCAGCATGCGCTCCATGATTTCGAACAGCTCATCGGGGGTGACGAAGGCCATTTCGATATCGAGCTGGGTGAATTCGGGCTGACGATTGGCGCGCAGGTCCTCGTCGCGGAAGCAGCGGACGATCTGGTAATAGCGGTCCATGCCGGCGACCATCAGGAGCTGCTTGAAGAGCTGGGGGGACTGGGGCAGGGCGTAGAACGTGCCGGGGTTGAGGCGGCTGGGGACGAGGAAATCGCGGGCACCCTCGGGGGTGGAGCGGGTCAGGACGGGGGTTTCGATTTCGATGAAGCCCTCGGCGTCGAGGGCGCGGCGGATGATGCCGTTGACGCGGGCGCGCTCGATGAGCGTCTGCTGCATGCGCGGGCGGCGCAGGTCGAGGTAGCGATAGCGCAGGCGCAGGTCCTCGGCCGACTGGGTGAATTCATCAATCGGGAACGGGAGGGGCGCGGATTCGGAGAGGATGGCGTAGTCGGAGAGGAGGACCTCGACCTCGCCGGTTTTCAGGCGCGGGTTGACGGTGCCCTCGGGGCGATGGCGGACGGTGCCGCGGACGGCGAGGACATCCTCGTAATGGAGGCGGGTGGCGCGCTCGAAGGCTTCGGCGGGGAGTTCCTCCGGATCGAAGACGACCTGGACCAGGCCGGAGCGGTCGCGCAGATCGACGAAGTAGACGCCGCCGTGGTCGCGGTGATTCTGGACCCAGCCCTTGAGGATGATCTGCTGGCCGATGTGGCCGGTGCGCACATCGCCGCAGTAACAGGACCGGCGTTGCGATTCAAGCGGCGCAAGCATGACGGATATCCTTTGGGAACCGGGTCGAAGCCACGGGGTCACCGGCGCGGCCGAGCCAGCCGGTCGATTGACGCCCGCGGCATGCATACCGCCACGTTGTAGCAGAAAGCGCGGGATGCCTCAAAAGGATTCAGAGAGCGGAGGGCGGATGGGGGGGGATTATTACGAGGACGAGGACGAGAGCCGAGAGCCGAATTCTGGGGCGGGCCGATGG
>MVZB01000333.1 GCA_002068205.1 candidate division BRC1 bacterium ADurb.BinA292 | reverse complement strand
GGCAGCGACCGCCCCGACAGGAAGTACTCGCTCATCGAAAGATTGGCGCGCCGCACGAAAAACACGCTCACGCCAAACACCAGCAGCATGTACAGCCCGATCACGATCCAGTCGATGATGTGGAGTTGGACCAACGTCTTCACCTCAAACCCGCGCGAATCTCTCGTCCTCACTCAAGAATACGTCTCTCGTCCTCGTAATTGCCCCCAACGGCCTGCCCCAGTTCTTCTCCCTCGTTGTGAACCCCCGGTTCATGACAAACGTCTGATCCGCCCCCAACGCCGACTCAAAACTCGGCTCTCGGCTCTCGGCTCTCGTCCTCGGCTCTCGAAAAGGCCGATCAACAATCGCGTGAACTCGTTGATCGCGATGGCTTATTCTTAGTTTCCCGGCTGCGGCTTCCGCGCTCGTCCTTTATGTCCCTTAAGTCCCTTGCGTCGCTGCTGTCCCTTCTGAAATCCTCTCGCCCAGGCCCTTCGCCATGATGCCTTCCCCGCCCCCCGCAACCACCCTCCCGCAACCCCTCGACCGCCCCCCCGCCGGCCCGCGCTGGTGGTTGCGCCTGCGCCGCCAGCCCTCGTTCTGGATCACCTCGGCCGCCCTGCTCGCCCTCGTCGCGGTGCTCTGGCTGGGACCCGCCCTCAGCCCCTACAGCGAGCGGGAACAGGATCTGACGGCGATTTACGCCGGCCCCAGCGCGCAACGCTGGTTCGGCGCCGACGGCCTCGGCCGCGACCTGATGACGCGCGTCTTTCACGGCGGACGCATCTCGCTGGCGGTCGGCGTCGTCGGCGCCCTCGTCAGTCTGATCCTGGGCGTCGCGGTCGGCGGCGTGGCCGGCTACGCCGGCGGCCGCACCGAGCAGCTTATCATGCGCCTGATCGATTTTCTCTACGGCGTCCCGTTGCTGCTGGTGGTCATCGCCCTGATGGTGGTCACCGGCCCCGGTCTGGTTAATATCTTCATCGCGCTGGGCCTGGTCTACTGGCTCGGCATGGCGCGCGTCGTGCGGGCGCGCGTGGCGGAACTCCGTTCGCGCGATTACGTCACGGCGGCGCGCGCCCTGGGCGCCGGCCCGGCCCGCATCCTCCTGCGCCATGTCCTCCCCAACGCCGCCGGCGTTATCGTCGTCACGGCCACCTTCATGATCCCCCAGGCCATTTTCGCCGAGTCGTTCCTCAGCTTCCTCGGCCTCGGCGTCACGCTCCCCCACGCCTCCTGGGGCACGCTGGCCGCCGACGGCCTCGACGCCATGCGCTCGCACCCGCACGTGCTCGCCTTCCCGGCCGTCGCGATCTGCCTGACGATGTTTCTCTTCCAGGCGCTGGGCGAATCGCTCCGCGCGGCGCTCGACCCCCGCGGCGAGGATTGACCGCTCCGCCCCCGCGCCGCTACTCTTTCAGCCGCGGCCCTTCGGGTTCCGTATACAGCGTGATCGTGAATCGCGTCCCCACGCCTTCGCTTGAGTGGGCTTCAATCCGTCCCCCCATGTCCTCGATGAACTTGCGCGTCATCGCCAGCCCCAGCCCCGACCCCTTCGAGCCCTTGGTCGTGAAGAACGGCACGAAGATCCGCGGCAGCACCTCCGCCGGAATCCCCCCGGCGTCGTCCTCTACTTCGATCTGCGCATGCCCCTCGTCGTTGCGCAGCGTCCGCAGCGTCACCGTTCCCTTGTCCTCGGGCAGCGCCTCCAGCGCGTTGACGATCAGGTTGACCACCGCCTTCTCCAGCCCGTCCACATCCACCAGGATCCGCGGCAGATCGGGCGCCAGTTCCAGCCGGCAGTCGATATTCCGCTTGCGCATCTCGTCGGCGAACGTCGCGCACAGCTCCGTCAAAAACTCGCCCAGGTCGATCGGCCGTTTCTCGATCGTCCGCGCGCGCGAGTAGTCCAGCATGTCCGCCACCAGCCCGTGGATCCGCTCCAGCCCGCGCCGCACCACCCCCCATGTCTCCTCCACCGTGTCGTATTGCTTGCGCTCGAGCTGCTTGTCCATCATCTCCACCCCGCCCTGGCTCAGCAGCAGGATGTTCTTGATGTTGTGCGCCATCCCCGTGATCGTCTGCCCGATCGCCGCCATCCGTTCGGTCTGGATCTTGTCCTGCACCATCCGCAGGTTGTGCAGGTGCGTGGCCATCTCCGCGCAGACCGTCGCCAGAAACGTCAGATCCTCCTGCGTGAACATCCGCACTGGCTCGACCGTGTCCAGATGGCAGAACCCGAAGACATGCCGCGCGCTGATCAGCGGCACGCACATCACCGAGCGCATACTGTTGGCCACGATCGATTCGGCCCCCTGAAACCGCGAATCCTCCGGCGCGTTGCGCGTCAGGATCGCGATCCGTTCGCGCAGGCCCCGCTGCAGAATCGTCCGGCTGATCCCGATCGATTCGCTCGCCAGCCCGTCGCGCACCTTCACCGCGCACGGGCGGAACACCGCGGGGTCGTCCTTGTCGCGCATCAGCATCACCCCGCGGTCGACCGGCAGCACCTCGAACAGCAGCCGCAGGACGTTGCGCATCAGCTTCTCCTCATCGGCCGTCGAGCGCAGCACCTCCTGCAGCCGATACAGGCAGATCAGCCGGATCTTCGCCTTCCGCAGCGTCTCCTCGTCGGTGATGTCCTCCTCCAGAATCAGATGCGGCACCGACGTGTCGTCGGGCAGATCGGCGTGGATCACCGTCTGCACCATGTCGTCCTGCTGCACGAAATGCACCGCCGAGGTCTGGTCGCTCCGCGTGATCACCCGCTGATCGCTGTCGAACTCCTGGATCGTCAGCGAGAACTCCAGACTGCCGAACGAAATCCCGTCCTGGTCGACGATCGGCGCCACCTGCACCCGTTTGCCGTTGACATACGTCCCGTTGGACGAGCGCAGGTCGATGATCCGCGGCTTGCCGCCGTAGATCTCGATCCGCGCGTGATAGCGCGAGACCGCGTCGAACGGCAGTTCGATGTCGTTGGTCGGGTGCCGGCCGATCGCCGCCGGAAACTGGTCGATGATATACTCCGGCTTCAACCCGGGAACGAGTTCCCGCGGCCGCAGCGTCAGCTGCCAGCCGCCGCTCAGCTCGCCGGGCGTAAAGGTGCGGGTTGGCTGTTGCTCTTTCATCGGGGGCGAGGCGGCGCTTCCGGGTTCGACTGAGCTCGGCTCATCGGCCGGGCCTGCACTGGGGAGTATGCCATCGTGCCTGCTCCGTCAACGCCGGCCCCACGGCGGATTGTCGCGCAGCGCGACGGGCGGCTGAAAAATCTCGTTGAGCACCACGACCC
>MVZB01000332.1 GCA_002068205.1 candidate division BRC1 bacterium ADurb.BinA292 | reverse complement strand
TGTTACCGGCGCGCGCGCCGGCGCCGCCCCCGCTCTCCTCGCCCTCCTTGCCCGCCGCCTCGGCCGCACGATGCTCGTCGTCACCAGCTCGCTCGAACGCGCCGAGGCCCTCACCGATGGCCTGGCGTTCTTCGGCGCCCGGCCGCTGATCTACCCCAGCTTCGAAACCCTCCCCTTCGAAGAGACCGAGCCGGTCCTCCACATCGCCGCCGCGCGCAACGCCGTCCTGGCCGAGCTGGCGCACCTCGACCCCGAGGCGCCGCAGGCCGCCCCGCTGATCGTCGCCCCAGTCGACGCGCTGGCCTTCCGGCCGCTGCCGCGCGAAGCGCTGCTGCGCCAGTCGCTGACGATCCGCTGGGGCCAGACGCTTGACCCCGAGGCGCTCGCCGCCCAACTGGTCGGCATGGGCTTCCGCCGCGAGGCGCTCGTCGAGAGCCCCGGCGAGTTCGCGATCCGCGGCTCGATCATCGACGTCTATCCCCCCGACGCCTCCAACCCGTGGCGGCTCGACCTGTTCGGCGAGGAAATCGATCAGATCCGCGCGTTCGATCCGCAGACGCAGCGCTCGCTGCCGCGCGACGCGGAAACCGAGGCGGTGCGGATCCTCGCCCCCGGTTGCGTCGAACCCAAGCTCGCCTGGCTGCGCGCCGGCCACGCGCTCGGCTCGCTGTTCGACCTCCTCCCCGAAAACTCGCTGGTCGTGCTCGACGGGCCGTTCCGGCTCGACCAGCGCCTGCGCCGCTTCGACGAGATCGCCACCCGCCACTGGGGCGATATCCAGCGCATCCAGCACGACGACCAGGTCAGCTTCTTCGTCGAGCACAATCTGACCCCCGGCCAGTGGCTCCTGTCCCGGACGGCGGTCCAGGAAGCGCTGACGAGTTTTCAATCGCTCGACCTGACCGATCTCGGCTCCGACATCGAGGAGGAGGAGGACAACCGGCCGGCCGAGGAGGCCCTCGCCGGTCGCCGCCTGACCTTCCCCGCCCAGGGTTTCGAATCGGTCACCTCGCAATTCCAGAATTACCTTGGCTTGATCCGCGAGCGCCTGCGCAAGGGCCACTGGGTCGCCATCGTCTGCGACAACAACGGCCAGGTGATGCGGCTGGACGAGCTGCTGCGCGAGAACGAGATCAGCGCGCTGCCGCTCGTCGACGGCCAGCCGGCCCCGGCGTTGCCGCGCTCGGCCGCCGACCGCTGCCCCGACGTGCTGCTGATGGTGGGCGATCTGCACGAGGGCTTCCACTCGCCCCAGGCCGGGATCTTCATCGTCACCGACCGCGAGATCTTCGGCCGCTACAAGCGCCGCCACGTCTATCGCAAGGCGGCCGCCCGCGGCAAGGCAATCAGTAATCCCACCGAAATCCAGCGCGGCGATTACGTCGTCCACATCGAGCACGGCATCGCCCATTTCGAGCGCATCCGCCGCCAGAATGTCGACGGCCGGCTGACCGAATTCCTCGAACTGGTCTACCAGAACGACGACCGGCTGCTCGTTCCGGTCGACAAGCTGCACCTGATTCAGAAGTATGCCTCGGCCGACGGCAAACCGCCGACGCTGGACCGGCTCGGCAGCCGCAAATGGCAGAGCCGCCGGCGCAAATCGATGGAAGCGGTGCGCAAGATGGCCGGCGAACTGCTCGAACTCTACGCCCGCCGCGAGGCCGCCGAGGGCTACGCCTACGCCCCCGATTCGGCCTGGCAGCAGGAGTTCGAGGCGTCGTTCATCTATCAGGAGACCCCCGATCAGCTCGAGGCGATCCGCCAGACCAAGGCCAACATGTGCGAGCCGCGCCCGATGGACCGGCTGGTCTGCGGCGACGTCGGCTACGGCAAGACGGAAGTCGCCATCCGGGCGGCGTTCAAGGCGATGGTCGAGAAGCGCCAGGTCGCGCTGCTCGCCCCGACGACGCTCCTTGTCCAGCAGCATTACAATACGTTTTCCGAGCGGCTGGCCGATTACCCGTTCAAGGTCGAGATGATCTCGCGCTTCCGCTCCACCGCGCAGATCAACGAGATCCTGCGCCAACTGAAGGAGGGCGAGATCGACCTGGTCATCGGGACGCACCGGCTGCTCTCGCGCGACGTGCAGTTTCGCGACCTGGGCCTGCTGATCGTGGACGAGGAACAGCGCTTCGGCGTGGCGCAGAAGGAAAAAATCAAGAACCTGCGGGCCAACGTCGACATCCTGACGCTGACGGCCACGCCGATCCCGCGAACGCTCTACATGGCGCTGTCGGGCCTGCGCGACCTGAGCATCATCACGACCCCCCCGGCCAATCGCCACCCGATCAAGACGCGGACGATCCGCTTCGACCGCGAGCAGATCGAGGAGGCGATCCTGCGCGAACTGAATCGCGGCGGCCAGGTCTTCTTCGTCCACAACCGGATCGAGACGATCCAGGACGTCGCCCAGACGATCCGCGAAATCGTCCCGCGCGCGCGGATCGTCGTCGCCCACGGCCAGATGGACGAGCAGGACCTGGAGCGGATCATGCTCGAATTCATCGAGGGCAAGTATGACATCCTGGTCTCGACCACGATCATCGAGAACGGCATCGACATCCCCAACGTCAACACGATCATCATCAATCGCGCCGACACGTTCGGCCTGGCGCAGCTCTACCAGCTTCGCGGGCGCGTCGGCCGCGACGTCCGCCAGGCCTACGCCTATCTGATCCTGCCGCCGGGCGAGGCGATCACGCCGCAGGCGATCAAGCGCCTCGAGGCGCTCGAGGAGTTCACCGACCTGGGCGTCGGCTTCTCCATCGCCATGCGCGACATGGAGATCCGCGGCACCGGCAATATCCTCGGCCGCGAACAACACGGCGCGATCACCGACGTCGGCTTCGAGATGTATTGCCAGTTGCTGGAGGAGGCGGTCAGCGAGTTGCGCGGCGTCGGCGCGCGCGAACCGCTCTGGCCGGTCGACGTCAAGTGGCCCGTCGAACAGTTCCTCCCCGAGGAGTATATCCCGATCGAATCGCAGCGCATCCGGTTTTACAAGGACATCGCCGCCGCGCGCGAGAAGGACGAACTGGACCTGCTGCTCGAGGAACTCGTCGATCGTTACGGTGCGCTGCCCGAGCCGGCGATCAACCTGATCAACGCCTGCCGGCTGAAGCTGGCCGCCGCCCCCTGGCGCGTCGACCGGATCCAGCCTTACACCGACGACACCGTCCGGATCAAGGCCCCGGTCTTCGCCGCCGAACTCGCGGCGGCGCTGGCCGCGAATGCCGCCGCCGGCCGGCAGGTCTTCTCCCGCCTGCGCCGGTCGGG
>MVZB01000331.1 GCA_002068205.1 candidate division BRC1 bacterium ADurb.BinA292 | reverse complement strand
GCGAACCGCCGGCGCGTTGTGCCGGCGCCGGTGTTTCCAATCCTTCACCAGGGTTTAGAACCAGATGATTCCTTTCCGGTCGAGTCGATATGCGATGGCGGGCCTGTTGCTGGTTGCCGCCGCCATCTGGCTGAGCCTTGCCCCCGATCCGGCCCTCGCGGCGCAGGATGCCGCCACGGCGAGCCGGTCGGCCTCGCCCGAGCAGTTCCGCCGGGAACTGGAAGGCCCGATCCTCTCCATCCCGACGCCGTTCACGCGCGACGGCGCGGTGGATTACGACGGCGTCCGCGAAATGATTCGCCGCGCCCGCGCCCATGGCATCCGCATCTTCAATCTGACCGGCGGCAACAGCCGTTACGACATGCTCGCCTACGACGAGATCCGCGAACTGACGCGCGCGATGCAGGAGGCGGCCGGCGCCGACGCCTTGACGATCGGCTGCGCGCATGAATTCTGGACCGCGCGGCTGCTGGACTACGCCCGTTATGCCCGCTCGCTCGGCGTGGACGCGATTCAGGTCACGGCCCCGTCCTATCTCGGCGCGGAGGAGTTGCCCGACTACTTCCGCACGCTGGGGCGCGAAGTGGATCTGGCCATCGTCCTGGGCAATCAGGATCTGCCCGGCGCTGTCATGGAACAACTGCTGGAAATTCCGCAGCTGGTGGCGATGAAGGAGGACTCGACGCTGACCGCCTACATCGACAATCTGCGGCGCTATGGCGACCGGTTGAACATCTACTCCGGCGGCAGCCTGGCGCGCTTCCTGGTCGGCCGGCCCTACGGCGCGCGGGCCTATTTCTGCTCCTACACGACGTTTGCGCCGCAAATCTCGGCGCGGTTCTGGGAGGCCGTGCGCGCCGGCGACGAGGCGGAAGCGTTCCGCCTCGCCGAGCGCTACGACCTACCGTGGATCGACCGTTTCTCCCACCCCTGGTGGCGCGCCACGCTGGAATACTTTGGCGTCGCCGAACGGTGGCTCCGGCCCCCGATGCGGTCGTTTACCGACGAGGAGCTGCGCCAGGTGGAAACCTTCTTTCAAAATCTGGGCCTGCATCCCGATGGTGAGCAGCCCCGACGCGCGTCCGGAGAACCGGCGCCCGCGAACCCTGCTTCCGCCGAGGACATGATGGATTGGTCGTGGAACGTCTTGTCGCCGCTGCCCCACGGAGTGGGCGCGGCCCATCTGCTGCACGATGAGCATGGGGTTTATCTGGTCGGCGGCGACGCCTGGACGACGTCGTCCGGCACGGAGCGCAAGGTGAATCTGGATACGATCTACCGCCTGCGCCTTTCGTCAGGGCGTCCGGAGGAGGCCCGGTGGGACGAGGCGGGGCGCTTGCCCGTGCCGATCGCCAACGGAGCCATCGGTCTCTGGCGGGGGCGGCTGTTCCTGATGGGTGGCAAGAGCGGCGAGGAGATGAATCGGGAATTGTGGAGCGGCTCGCTCGCCGGTCAGGACTGGACGCGGCTCGGCGCCTGGGAGCAGCCGACCTGGGGCAACGTCGCCGTGCAGCATGAACAGAATCTTTATTCGCTGGGCGGCTGGACGACGCCGGAATCGGACGAGCGGCTGTCGGCCGCCGTCTGGCGCTGGGACCTGGAGGAGCCGGCGGCGCCGCCGGTGCAGGCGACGTCGCTGCCGGGCGCGCCGCGCGCGCTGTTTGCGGCGGCCGTATTCGACGGCGAGCTGTATGTCTTTGGCGGCTGGACGATGAGCGGCGGCGAGGTCCGGTTCCTCCGCGATGCGCATCGCTTCCGGCCCGCGACTGCCGAGTGGGAAGCGCTGCCCGACCTGCCGCTGGCGCTCGAGGCGCACCGCGCGATCGCGATCGAGCCGGCCGGCATCCTGCTCGTCGGGGGTTACAGCTATCTCTCGGCGGACGATCCCCAGCCGGACAAGGGGAGCATCCGCGACGATCTGTGGCTCTACGATCCCCGGCGGCGGAGCTACGAGCGCGTGGGGCAGCTCCCCGCGCCGGTGTGCGACATGGCGCTGGCCCGGCTGGACCATGCGCTGCTGGTCGTCGGCGGCGAGGATCGCGGGCGCCACCGGACCGCCCAGACGCTGCTGGCGCCGTTGCCGGCGCAGTGGCAGGATTAATGACTGGAAATAATTGGAAACCACGAAGGACGGCGAGGGCCTGAACGGGCGGGATGCACGAAATCGAATCAAAGCCCTCCACGTGAGACGGCGCCGCCTGTTCTCTGTATCAGGAACCGCGCCGGCCGCTTTCGCTGGAGTCCGGCCATTCGCTCGGCCGCCATTTCAACCCACGGTGACGATCCGCCAACCCGAAGAACCGATTGATCGGTTCAATCATGATCCATCAACCGGATGTCCCCGCAAGATGGAACGCTTGCTGGCTCGCACGCGTCATGTTTCCCCCGCGGGCGAATCTCCGCGAAGCAGATCGGCGACCAGCGCCAGCGTCGCGTCGATCAGCATCTCGCCGGCGACCGGCGGGAACAGGCTGTTCTGGCTCTCGTAGGTCTGCAGCCGGTCCGCCTCCTCCGTGACGACATAGCCCTCCAACTCGCCGTTCGCCAGTTCGATCACGTGGGCCTCCATCGGGCAGCGCCGCTGGAACGCCAGGCTGTGCTCGACGAACACCTCGCCGGGCCAGCCGACGATCAGCCGCGGTCCGACGCGCAGGACCTGCAGCGGCGCCGGCAGCACTTCGCGCACCGCGCGGGCCAGTCGGCCGTCGGCTTGCGCGCGGGCCAGCGTGATCCGTTCCTCGGCGCCGAACACGGCGCATTCGGCCGTCCGCACCCGGCCGCGCTCGGCGCCTTCGGCCGCCAGCCGGGCGTGATGCGCCACCGCCCGCCGGTGGTGTTCGAGCGCTTCCTCGACGGTCGGGAACGTGCGCAGCGGCAAGCCGTCGATCTGGCCCAGCGCATAGTCCAGTTCCATCGGCGCCGCCGGCGGCTCGTCCCCGGCCTGGAGCGCCGCCAGCACGGCATCGGCCAGCGCGAAGCCCAGTTCCCGGGCCGAGTCAAAAGTCTGGTCGCGCACGATGTAGCGCGGGCTGAGATTGCCGCTCGGCGCCGTGTGATAGGCGATCACCGCGTCGCGGCCGCGCGCGCCGTGCAGCCGCGCGCGCATGAATCCCGGGAAATCGGCCGAAATCTCGGTCGAATCCTCATGCAGCACGGTCGGATGCAGGCCGTGGATCACGACCAGCGCCAGCGTCGCGCCCGTCGCGGCGTCGCGGGCCTGCAGCAGGCCGATCCGATGATCCTCGGCGCCGGTCGGATCGAGCCGGTTCGTCCGCGCAAGGGGCGCGCGGGCGCTCGCCCAGC
>MVZB01000330.1 GCA_002068205.1 candidate division BRC1 bacterium ADurb.BinA292 | reverse complement strand
GAGAGCCGAGAGCCGAATTCTGGGGCGGGTCGGTGGGGGCGAATACCAGGATGAGGGCGAGAGCCGAGGGACGATTTTGGCGTGAGGACGAAGACGACGATTGCGCCGGAGCAGAGCGCCGACCGGATAGATGATTTTTTCCGCCGGATGGCGGAACCGTCGCGGATGGGGACCGACCCGCGGATGGAGGGACGCCCGCGATGCGTTCTGTTTCTCGACTATGACGGGACGCTGGCGCCGTTTCGTGTCGCGCGTCTGGAGGCGACGCCGTTTCCCGGGGTCCGGCGGCGGCTGGCGCGGCTCCTCGCCGGGCGGTCGACGCGGGTGGTGATCGTCAGCGGGCGAACGGTGGACGATCTGCGCTACCTGCTGCGGCTCGATCCGCTCCCCGAGCTGTGGGGGGCGCATGGCTGGGAACATCAGCCGGCCGGCGGCGAGGCGCGCGTCCTTCCCCTGCCGGAGGCCGCGCGCAACGGCCTGCGGGAAGCCGAGGCGTGGGCCCGCGCCGGGGGGCTGGGCGAACGGCTGGAGCGCAAGCCGGGTTGCCTGGCGCTGCACTGGCGGGGGTTGTCGCCCGATGTGCGCGACGCGATGCACGACTCGGTGCGCGCGGGCTGGGGCGCGCTGGCGGCGGCCGGCGGGCTCGAACTGACCGAATTCGACGGGGGGATCGAACTGCGGGTGCCGGGGCGCGACAAAGGGGATGCGGTCCGCGCCGTGCTGGAAACGATTGAGTGGAGAGAGGGCGTGCTGGCGGCCTTCCTCGGCGACGATCGGACCGACGAGGACGCGTTCGCCGCATTGAAGCAGAGCCTGGGCGAGCGAGCGTTGAATGTGCTCGTGCGCGATCAATGGCGCGAATCCTGCGCCGATGCCTGGTTGCGACCACCCGCGGGCCTCCGCCGATTTCTTGATCGCTGGATCGCGCTGGAGTGAAGCCCGAATCCGCGGTTTGCGCGATTGGCGCCGGCCCGGTATAATACTGGAAAACGCATCGCCGAATGAGGCGGCCGTGAAGGCAAAGGAGGAGGCGCGTTTTGGACGAGACGCGACGCGGACTGATTGTTGTTTCAAATCGCCTGCCGTATGCGCTCAGCCGAGACGAAGCGGGCCGCCTGACGCTGCAGCCGGGGGCGGGGGGCCTCGTCACCGCGCTGGTGCCGGTGCTGCGCAACCGCGGGGGGACGTGGATCGGGTGGTCGGGAATTGAAAGCGACGACCGGCAACTGCAGGCCGAGGCGGCGCGGGTGCTGGCGGGGGCGACGCGCGACGCGGGATATCAGCTCCAGCCGGTGCCGCTGAGTCATGCCGAGGTGGAACAGTATTATCACGGCTATTCGAACGAAACGATCTGGCCGCTGTTCCACGACCTGCAATCGCAATGCCGCTTCGATCCGGAATACGGGCGGGCCTACGACGCAGTGAACCGGCGGTTCGCCGAGACGATCGCGCGCCACGCGCGGGTGGGCGACTTCATCTGGGTCCATGATTACCAGCTGATGCTGGTCGGGCATCATCTGCGCGAGCTGGGGGTGACGGCGCCGGTCGTCTACTTTCATCACATTCCGTTTCCGTCGATCGACATTTTCCTGAAGTTGCCGCGCCGGTCGTATGTGATCCGCGCCCTGCTGGGTTACGATCAGCTTGGCTTCCAGACCGCGCGCGACAAGCGCAATTTCCTCCAGTGCGTGCGGACACTCGTCGACGGGGCGCGGGTCCGCAGCCAGGGTTCGCTGCATCTGATCCGCTGGGAGGGGCGCGAGATCCGGGTCGGGGCGTTTCCGATCGGGATCGATTTCGAGGAGTTCGCCGGGCAGGCCGCGCAGGAAGAGGTCTCGCGCCGCGCGTGGAACATCCACGCCGGGTTGCCCGAGCGGCAGATCATTCTCGGCGTCGACCGGCTGGACTACACCAAGGGGATCCCGCACCGGCTGGAGGCGGTGCGCACGGCGCTGAAGCGGCACCCCGAGCTGCATCGCCGGCTGACGTTCGTGCAGGTGGTGGTGCCGAGCCGCGTGGACGTGCCGAAATACGCCCGGCTGAAGGAAGAGATCGAGCGGCTGGTGGGCGAAATCAACGGCGAATTTACGCAGGGGGGGTGGGTCCCGATCCATTACGTCTACCGCGCGCTGCCGCGCGAGGAACTGCTGGCCTACTACCGCACGAGCGAGATCGCGCTGATCACGCCGCTGCAGGACGGGATGAACCTGGTGGCGAAGGAATACTGCGCGTGCACCCTGGAAGACAACAGCGTGCTGATCCTGAGCGAGTTTGCCGGGTCGGCGGCGCAGCTTCATCGCGGCGCGCTGCTGGTCAATCCGTATGATGTGGAGGAGGTCGCCGACGCGATTCACCGCGCCTACATGATGCCGAGCGAGGAGCGCCGCGCGCGGATGCGGCGGATGCGGCGGGTGATCCGCCAGCAACACATCTTCTGGTGGGTCGATACGTTCATGCAGTCGGCGATCGCCAAGGATCTGAGCGATTTTCCGGTGCTGGAGGAGTACGACTTCATCCCCCCCGAACGGGTGCATCCGGAGGAGCAATCGTCGGGCTGAAGCTTCAGGCCTGGCGCAGTCCCTGGAAGCAGGCGGGCGGGAGCCGATCCAGATCGGGAAAGGCCATCCGGGCGATGCCGAGCGGACGGCGCCCGTTGAACAGCGCCAAGCCGGTCATCTGGAGGAAGAGGGCCTCCAGGCGCAGCAGGGGCAGTCCGATGACGCAGGTCAGATCGCCCTCGACCTCGGTGATGAAGTCGGCGCCCTCGCCCTGGATGCCGTAGGCGCCGGCCTTGTCGTCGGCCTCGCCCGAGGCGAGATAGCGGTCGATGGCGGCCGGATCGAGCTGGCGGAAATGGACGCCGGCGACGTCGGCATCGACGAGTGTTTCGCCGCCGACGCGGTGCAGCGCGAGGCCGGTGATGACTTCGTGGCGGCGGCCGGAGAGGCGCGCGAGCATGCGCCGGGCCTCGTCGCGGTTGGCCGGCTTGGTGTAGGCGCCGTCCTCCAGGACGACGAGCGTATCGGCGCCGATCACGATCGTGTCGCGGGGGAGATCGGGGGCGACGGCCGACGCCTTGTGTCAGCCGAGAATGACACCCACAGACACTTTCAACAGGAGCGTTGACGCCATGGCCCTGCCCCCCCTGCCCGCCTTTCCGGCCAGCCGCCCGCGCCGCCTGCGCCGCGACGCCTTCACCCGCGCCCTGGTGCGTGAGCACCACCTGCATGCCAGCGACCTGATCCTGCCGGTGTTCGTGCACGACGGCCACGACCGCGTGCAGGACGTGCCCAGCATGCCCGGC
>MVZB01000329.1 GCA_002068205.1 candidate division BRC1 bacterium ADurb.BinA292 | reverse complement strand
AATCAGTCGCCGACGAACTCCACCTTCACTTCCGGCGTAAGGCCGCGGGCGGCCGCCTCGCGCAGGAACCGCTCGATCGCCGGCCGCGCCCGTCCTCCCGTATCCTGCGTCCATTCATTGACATACATGCCGATGAACTGGTCGGCCAGCGTGACATCGAGACCGCGGCCCCACTGCAGGGCATATTCGACCGCCGCCTGGCGGTGTTCCATGCTGTAGGCGATCGAGCGGCGCAGCACGCGGTCGATCCGGCCGCACAGGTCGGGGCCGAGATCGCGGCGGACGCCGTTGACGCCCAGCGGCAGCGGCAGGCCCTCGTGCGTCTGTTGCCACCAGCGGCCCAGGTCGACGATGCAGTGAAAGCCGTCGCGTTCCCAGGTGAGCTGGCCCTCGTGGATGATCAGGCCGGCGTCGACCGTGCCCGCCCGGACCGCGTCGAAAATGCGGTCGAACGGCACGATGCGGTGCCGGACGTCGCCGAGATAGAGCCGCAGCGCCAGGTAGGCGCTCGTATGTTCGCCCGGGATCGCGATCAGCTTCTGCTTGAGCGCCTCGGGCGTGAACGGCTCGTTGGCGATCACCATCGGGCCGTAGCCGTCGCCCATGCTGGCGCCGGTATTGAGTAGCAGGTATTTGTCGGCCAGATGCGAATAGGCGTGGACCGAGAGGGCGGTCACCTCCAGTTCGCCGCGGAAGGCGCGCTGGTTGAGGGTTTCGATATCCTCGAGCCGATGCTCGAAACGCAGGCCCTCGGTATCGATCTGCTCGCGGGCGAGGCCGTAGAACATGAAGGCATCGTCGGGATCGGGGCTGTGGCCCAGGCGAATCAGATCGGTGGGGGGGGCGGTCATGGCGATCTCCTCTGTCGTCGCTCGCGGCCGAAACCGCGACGGAAGCTTACCAGTGTAGCATCGCGGCGGCGCGATGGAAGCCTTAGATGGCCTCTTCGGAAGGCCGGATCGTGCCACCCGGCATTGGGCGGCGTTTGGCCCGAGCAGGGAGCGGAGTCGAGGCAGCTCTTGTGGAGTGCGGTGGCAGAGCGTCGCAGTGCAACGCGTCGACACCGCTTTGGATCCGATGACCCGGGCCGATGCTGACCAATCCAAAGCGGCGTCGCCAGGCGCTGCGCGCTTTCTGCCGCTCGCATGACGTGCTGGCATTGTCACCGGCTCAATTCTAATCTGTGGACCATCCTTCACGTTCGGGTTTTCGGGAGCCGGGGACGAAGGATGAGAGCCGCCTTTGGGAGCGGTCACGAGGACGAAGACGAAGACGAGAGACGGAATCTGGAGGAGGGAGGCGACGGTGGGTCGCCGTGGCACGAACAGCGTCCAACTAATTGGCTGGACATGAGCTTTCCAAACCGCTTTATCTGAAAGTGGGAGTGCCGCGCTGAAACTGGAAAGCGCAGGTGCTGAGCATCCCGGCCGAGCTGAACGAACCGGCCGGCCGGATGGATGATGCGCCCGATGCCGGCCGGCCCGATCCGTCCCTCCCGGCCATCGACCCGCTTCCCATCGAGGAGAGCGGCGAGCTGGAGGTTTACCAGGAAGAGGCGGAGAACGTGATCGTCATCGACAGCAGGTAAACCGGATGGACGATCTGTCGATCCCGATCCCGATAGGGAGAGATACCGGGAGGTGGCGCGCCGAGCCGCCGGTGCGCCATAATCACAGCGCGTTGTCCGCGCTGAACTGCCCTCAGGCCAAGGACCGGACTCATGCCCCTCCCCCGTTTCCAGCCGCGCCGCCCGCTGGGCCGCACCGGGTTCATCGCCACGGCGCTCGGCATCGGCGATCTGGCCGATCGCGCCGTGCCGCTCGATGAGTGCGTCGCCACCGTGCATCGCGCCATGGATGCCGGGCTGAACGTGATTGACACCGCCCCCGGCTACGAGGACGGCTACAGCGAGCAGATCGTCGGCGAGGCGCTGCGGCGCCGCCCCGACGCGCGCCGGTCGATGTTCGTCATCGACAAGATCGACCACCCGCGCGAACCCATCGGGCCCCAGGTGGCGGCCAGCCTCGGCCGGCTCGGGCTCGACTACGTCGACCTGTTCGTTTTCCACGGCGTCTCGGAGATGGCGACGTGGCAGGCGATCGCCGCGCCCGGCGGCGGCATGGACCAGCTTGCGCACGCGGTCCGGGCGGGTCGCGTCTGCTGGCGCGGGATTTCCAGCCACCACCCCGACGTCCTCCGCGCCGCGATCGAATCGGAGCTGTGCGATGTGGTCCTGTTCCCGATCGGCCCGGCCTGCGACCCGCGCTATGACGACGAAATTCTCCCGCTCGCCCGCGCGCGCAATGTCGGCGCCGTCTGCTTCAAAACCTTCGGCGCCGGCAAGCTGCTGTGCGATACCGAGGGCTACGGCCGGCCGCTTCGGCAACGCCCGCGCGGCAAAATCAGTTCCGGCGGAAGCGGCGAGGCGGCCGCGGGCGACGTCCTGCCGCGCCTGAGCGTCGCCGAGTGCCTGCATTACACGTTGACCCGCGACCCCGATGTCGCGCTGCTGGGCCTGAGCTTCCCCAACGAGCAGGATGCCGCGTTCGCCGCCGCCGCGGCATTCCAGCCGCTCGCGCCGGAGCGGATGGGCGAGCTGCGCGCGCGCGCCGCCGAAGCCCTCCAGGGCAAGGGCCCCTGCTGGTGGAACCCCGGCGGCGACTGAACCGACCGAGACCGCCGCGCCGTCGCCCGTTGCCCCTCGCGGGGGTTTCCGGTAAACTCGTCGGGTGAGCCCCAAGTCCGTTACCACCACATCCCATGCCCAGGCGACGCCCAGCCGGCGCGAGCTGCTGGCGGCCGAACACGGCCCGCCGGCGCGGGCGCACGGTCCGGCCGCCGCCGGGCGGCTCCTGCGCGTCGGCCTCGTCTACCCGAACGCCTACGCGATCGGCATGGCGAGCCTCGGCTTCCAGATCGCCTATCAGGTGCTGGAGGGGATCGCCGGCGTCGCGCCCGAGCGTTTTTTTCTCGACACCGCCGCGCAGGGCTCGATCGAAACGGGCACGCCGCTGGGCGACTTCGACGTGATCGCCTTCTCCGCCGCCTACGAGATGGACGGCCCGCACGTGCTCGACCTGCTGGAGCTGGCCGGCCTGCCGCTCGAGGCGCGCCATCGCCGTCCCGAAGCGGGCTGGCCGCTCGTGCTGCACGGGGGAGTCCTCGTGTCGGTCAACCGCCTGCCGCTCTACCCCTTCATTGACGTCTTTGCCCATGGCGAGGCCGAAGGGATTCTGCCCCCGGTGATGGAACGGCTGCGCCGGCCGGGCGTGGATGCCGGGAGCCGGCTGGCGGCGCTGGCGGGT
>MVZB01000328.1 GCA_002068205.1 candidate division BRC1 bacterium ADurb.BinA292 | reverse complement strand
GAATGGCCTGGTGACGCCGGTCTTCGCCCGCCTGCAGGCGGAACGCGACAACCGGGCGTATCGCCGCCAGGCGCTGGAGTTCCTGACGGCCCGGCGGCCCGAATGGCTGGTGCTGGTCCATCGCGCGGGCGCGATCGAGCTCGTGCCGGGCCTGCCGCTGAGTGAATGGGAGGAGGCTTCGGCGTACGAGACGGTGCTCGTCTTTCGGGATTGGGGGGAGCGACTGATCGAGCCGGCGCCGGTGAGGGAGGTGGTTGTCCTGCGGCGGAAGGGGCTGGCGCCGCCGGATACGAAGGCGAGACGGCAAAACTATCGTCGGCTGGCCGAGGTTTTTCCGAATTCAGCGGCGGCGGCGGCGATCGCCCGCAATGCCGCGCGCAACGCGGACCTCGAGATTCCGCATCATGTGTTGGAGGTGGGAGAAACCGCGCCGGAAAACCGAATCCAGATCGAGGGTCGCACGCTGGTGGGAACACAAATGCTGGGTGAGTTCGCGGGCGGCGGGCGCGACGGCTGGAGCTTCACGGGCGACGCGATGACGGACCAGCCGTTTCGCGCCGGGGCGGCGGCGCGGCCGACGCAGGGCTTCGTCGGCGAGTGGCTGATCGATACATCGCAGGGCGAGCCAACGCGGACCGCGCCGACCGGTCGCGCCCGCTCACCGGAGTTCGTCCCGCGCGCCGGCGATTACCTCGGCTTTCGGGTGGCGGGCGCCGTGGCGGAGTCCAGCGGCGTGCGCCTGGAGGTGAACGGCGAACCCGCGGCCCATTGGCAGGGGGTCAACTCCGCGTTGCTGCGTTCCGTGCTGGTGGATCTGACGCCGTGGGCCGGCCTGCCCGTGCGGATTGTCGTCGAGGACATGGAGACGGAGGATTGGGGCTGGGTCATGGCCGACCATTTCGTCGTGTATCGGTCGGAATGAGGTGCGGCGCTCACGGTTGGCTGGTCATTTGCTCGCGCAGTTGGGTGAGGCGGTCGAGGATTTCGCTGTTGTTCAGAGCCTGCGCCGTCTCGATGCCAAGCTGGATCGTTTCCGGATCGCGCCCGCCCACGCGCAGATAGCGTTCGACGGCGCGCATCAGCAGTTCGGGTTCATTCCGATTGCGAAACAACTGCGCCCGGGCCGCGTAGAGCTGGGGATCGATAGGGTTGATCCGCTCCATCTCTTCGAGCGTCCGTTCGAGCACGTCGTTGAGTTCATGCTGCAGCGCCACATCCAGCAGTTGCTGGAGCAGCAGTTCGTCGCTGGGGTTCAGGCGCCAGAGGTGTTCGAGGACGTCGGCCATGGCGACCGGATCGCCCGCCGCCTCGGCCGTCATCAGATACTGGCCGAGCAGTTGGCGGTCCTCCGGATAGCGCTCGGCGCCCTCGGCATAGACTTGCAGCGCGCGCTCGGAAAGCTGCATGGTCGCCAGCAACTGGCCGCGCTGGCGGTAGACCTCCGGCTTGATGGACAGCTCGCTCATCCGCTGGACATGTTCGAGGGCCAACTGGCGGTAGCGTTCGGCCTCGGCCCGGTAATCCTTCCCCTCGTCGACTGAGTCAAGGACGCGGGGGGGCGTCTCGCCGCGCGCAATCCGATCGAGCAACTGCGCATAGTCGTAATAGATAATTCCCAGGTTGTAGTGGATCTCGGCGTAGTCCGGCCAGCGCTGCTGGAGCATGGCGTAATTGCGCTTGGAGGCCACCAGGTAGTAGTCGGCGACTTCGGTCAGGCGGCGGGCTTCGTCGGGCTGGCCGGCGGCGTTGCGCCGTGAGGCTTCGTCGCGGGTCAGGCTGGACAGCGTCGAATAGATCGATCCGAGTTTGTAATACGAGGAGACGTTGCTCGGATTATCCTTGATCGACTGCTCGAAATCGGTGGCGCTGCGTTGCAGCATCGCCGCCACCATCTCCGGGTCGGAGACGCGCCCCGACGTCAGCATGTCGTAGGCCGGCTCCATCATGCGCATGCCCCGGGCATAATCGATCGCCGAATCAAAGTAGACGTAACCCCGGTAGGCGCAAAGCGGCAAAGCGACCAGCGCCACCGCGACCAGCGCCGCCGCCAGGGTCAGGCGGGGCCGCTGCGGGGCCTGCGTCGGGTCCGGCTCGTCGGCCGGTTCTAGGCGGCCGGCGTGGATTCCCCGCGCCTGCAGAATCGCGCCGCAGCAGAACCCCAGCACCGTCCACAGGGACGACGCGCCGATGACCCAGCGCCCGTTGGGGCTGCTCAGGTTGCTGCCGAAGATCCCGAAGATGCCGGCGACCATCGCCGTCAGCAGGCCGCGCAGGCGCGGGTCGGGATGCTTGAAGGCCCAGCGGAGGGCCAACCCCAGCAGGCAGAGGAGAAAGCAGACAAACGCGGCGAAACCGAGGATGCCGGTTTCGGCGAGCAGATCGAGAAAGTAATTGTGAGCGTAGAGCGTGACGTTTGAGATCTCGTGGAGGAAGTAATCATGCGCGCGGTGCTCGGGGAAGAACACGCGGAAATTGCCCGGCCCCGCCCCGAGAATCGGGTGGTCGAGGAAGATGCCGACCGCCCCCGCCCAGATGATGCTGCGCGATTTGACGGAGTAATCCAACCCCTTGAGCTGGCTGAGCAGATCGGGCGAGAGCATCCAGGCGATCGACAGCAGGAGCAGTAGCAGTCCGCCGACAGTGGCCAGTAGATAGCGCTTGCGCAGGCCGGGCATCTGGCCGATGCGCGAGAAGATCGCGGAGAAGATCACGATGGTGAGGATTCCGAAGATCCACTCGCCCTTGCTGCGGCAATAGAAGATGGCCAGGATCGTCAGCAACGCGGCCAGGCAGCCGACGCCGCGCCACAGCAGGCGGTTGCGCGGACCGGGGTCCAGGCTCAACAGCAGGGCGAACGGCAGATACAACACGCAGAAGGCGGCGAAGAAGTCGCGGCTCAGAATCGTCGACTGCATGTTCTTGTCGGCGTTGACCAGCGTCCAGAGCAGGCTGCGAAACGGGCTGGCGTTGTCATACGGCGGACGCAGGCTGTCGTAGAGCAGCCGGTGGAGAATCGAGACGCCGGAGAGGTGATTGGGCGAGTTGGTGACGTCGAAGAAGAAGAAGCCGATCAGGCAGGCGAGCAGGAGCTGGGCGACCAGATAGCGCAGAAAGGTCTCGCTCAGGCGCGGGTGCGAGCCGATCGCCATGGCGGAGAGGAACATCCCGCCGGCGGACCAGAGCAACGCCATCTGATGCCAGCTTTCCCAGCGGAATTGCGCCGTCAGCGTGCTGAGGAAGGCAATCAGGAGGTAGGCCAGCAGGCTCGCGCCGATGACCCGCGGCGGCGTCGGCAGGATCCGCGCCGCGATGCCGGCGG
>MVZB01000327.1 GCA_002068205.1 candidate division BRC1 bacterium ADurb.BinA292 | reverse complement strand
CGTGGAGGAAATGGAGGAGGTCTGCCCCCGGGCCTGGCTGCTCAACGTCACCAACCCGATGACCACCGTCACCCGCGCGATGAACATGGCGAGCCGCGGCGTCCCGGTCATCGGCATGTGCCATGAATTCCATGAATTCTCCCGCTATGTCGGCGTCATCCTGGGGCTGGAGCGGCCCGCCGGGATCGGCGTCATGGACTACCTCTACCGCTGGCTGGCCGAGCAGGGGCTGGAGTATCGCGTCGCCGGCATCAACCATTTCATCTGGCTGACCGAAGCGCGCCTCCACGGCGAGGACGTCATCCCGCGCATCCGGCAGTTCGCCCGCGATCACTGGGACCTCCGGCCGGCGGCGGGCAACGGCGAACCCCCCGATGCCTGGGCCAATTACAGCGCGGCCAAGCTGGCCCTCTGCCGGACGTTCGGCTACATGCCGCTGGCGGGCGACCGGCACCTGATCGAGTTCTGGCCGAGCCTGTGCAACCAGGCCAACGGATTCGGCATGCGTTACGGCGTGCATAAAACCACCGTCGATCTGCGCCGCCACATGAAGGAGCGGCAACTCGCCGAGATCGAGCGCGTCGCCCGCGGCGAGCAGGCGGTCCACTGGCAAACGAGCGGCGAGGAGATGAGCGCGATCATCCGGTCGGTGCTGACCGGCCGGCCGACAACGGCGATCATCAACGCGCCCAACCGGGGCCAGATCGACAACCTGCCCGACGAAGTGGTCGTCGAGACGCTGGCGACGGTCTCGTCGGCGGCGATCGAGCCGATGCGCTGCGGCCCGCTGCCCGCCGCGATCGCCGCCCTCTGCCGCCTGCACTGCGCTGTCCAGGAGCTGACCGTCCGCGCCGCGCTGGCGGGGGACCGCGACCTGCTGATCGAAGCGTTCAGCCTCGATCCGCTGTGCGCCGCCGTCGATTTCGCCCAGATCCCCCGGCTCGTGGACGATCTGCTCGAAGCGAACCGCCCTTGGCTGCCGCGGTTTTTCGAAACCCGCGCGCGCCGGGGCGGCAATGGGCGCGCCACGCCGGTCGCGCACGCCGAAGAACTTTCCGCCGCCGTGCCGGGCGGTCACTGAGATGGAAGGCTCGATCCACCGCGTGCGCCAGGTGCTTCAGGGGCGGCGGCCCGATCGCGCCCCGCTGTTCGACCTGTTGCGCAACGATGCCGTCCTGAGCCACTTCAGCGGCCGCCGGCTCGATTTCGACAACGCCCAGGAAGTCGTCTACCGGGCGCACGGCGCGGCGCTCGACGCCACGCGGCCGGCCGTCCGGTTGCCGCAGCCCGAGCGCTGCGAAACCCTGCCGGACGGACGAACCATGAAGTACCTGCGCTGGACGGCCTGGCAGGCGCCGCGCTTCTATGCAAGTCCCGAAGAGTTCGCGCAGGAGCGGGCCCGCTACGTTGAAACGTTTGATGCGGCGTGGAACGCCGAGCGTCAACGGGCACTGGATGAGGAACTGGCGTTCTTCGCGCGCGACCGCCACCGGCTCGGCGATCTGTTCTATTTTCCGGCCACGCGCGGCGTCGGGATCCAGCCGCTCTACACCGCCATCGGCCTGGAGCAGTTCTGCCTCTTCATGCTGTACTACCCGCAACTCATCGACGATTTGCTCGAGTGCAGCGCGCTGGAGGCGATCGCCTGGTGCGAGCACCTGCCGGCCGACCATGGGATCGAAGCGGTCTTCGTCAGCGAGGACATGGCGTCGAAGAACGGGCCGCTGTTCAGCCTGGATTGGCTGGATCGGCATTACTTCCCGCGACTCCAGCGCGTCATCGCGGCTTATCATCAACGCGGGATTCTCGTGATGTTTCATTCGGATGGAAACCTGATGCCGGTCCTGGACCGGCTGGTGGCGGCCGGAATCGACGGCTTGAACCCGCTTGAGGTGCAGGCCGGCATGGATCCGGTCCAGATTCACAACCGCTATCCGAAACTGTTCCTCTCCGGGGGAATTGACGTCTCGAACCTGTTGCCGTTCGCCACGCCCGACGAGATTCGCAGGGTCGTGCGCCGCACGCTGGAGGGCACTGGCGGCCGGCTGCTGGTGGGCAGCAGCACCGAGCTGAATCAGGAAGTGCCGCTGGAGAATTACCTCGCGCTGCACGAAACCGCCCTGAACTTCACCCTTGATTGATTTGCGCGGGCCGGGGGCAATCCGCCCCTCGCTTTTCCCGCAAAACCATTGCACAAACAGGAGTGATCGAAGATGACGAGCCAGACCCAGACCACCGAGCCGATGCGGCTGACCGAGGAGCAACTGGAGGCCTATCGGCGCGACGGCTACATCATGATCGAAAACTTGGTCACGCCCGAGGAGCTGAAGCAACTGCATCATCGCCAGCGGGAATACACGCATTGCGGTCGCGACGCGAGCAAGCTGAGCATCCAGGTCGAGCCCCGGATCCAGCGCGGCGAGGTCAAGGTGGATCATCCGGGCGACGGGATTCGCAAGATCGACGGCCTGATCGAGCACGACGACCTGTTCCGCCGGCTGGGGACCCATCCCAACATTCTGGAAATTCTGGAACAGATTCTGGGGCCCGACATCAAGCTCTACCGCAACACGCTGCTGCTCAAACCGCCGCTGGTCGGCTCCGCCAAGGGGATGCACCAGGATTCGCCCTACTGGCCGATCGAGCCGATGGAACTGTGCTCCTGCTGGTTCACGCTCGACGCCGCCACACCGGAAAACGGCTGCATGGGCGTCATCCCCGGGGCGCACCGGCGCGGACCCTTGCCGCATCATCAGGTGCCCGATGATTTTGTGATGGACGAATCGAGCTACGATATGCGCGACGTCAAACTGGTGCCGATGCCGGCCGGCGCGGGGTTGTTCTTCCATTCGCTGCTGCCGCACGTGACGGCGCCCAATACGTCGCGCCACTGGCGGCGCGCGATCACGATGACCTACATGTCGGCCCGCTCGCGCTACACCGGCGAGGGCGAATCCCCCAACTTCATGACGGTCCGTGGGCGCGGCTACCCCGGTTGCGTCGGGTGAAAAGGGTGGTCTTGAATCACCCGTTCGAACCGCCGAGAGCTTGCCGGACTCGATCCTCGGCCCGTCCCGCAGCAGCGATGGCAGAACTGCTCGCATCGATCACGCTCACGAGCAAGCGCGACGAGCGACGGATTTCGGCTCTGTGAACTTTGGTGTATACAATCGGTAAACCATATGTTACCTCTGGGCCTTGAATCTCTCCGCAATCCCGCAGGCTGATCGTACGCGATCGGGCTGGTCGCTCCCGCGACGGGGATTGTCCGTCTCGATGCCCCGATTCACCCCGCGCGGGTTCGACCGCCGGGGAGTGGGGAT
>MVZB01000326.1 GCA_002068205.1 candidate division BRC1 bacterium ADurb.BinA292 | reverse complement strand
CGAGGTCGATGAAGTTCTCGCCGAGGATCCCCTTGATCCCGTGAAGAGACCCGAAGATCTTCCGGATGGCGCCGTGCTTCTTCGCCTCGAGGATCGCGCCGACGAGGCTCTGGTTGATGACGACCGTCGGTCCGCCCGACTGGCCGATGACCATGTTGCCCACGGGGGCCGCTTTTTCTGCCTTGGCCATGACTCTGCCACCTCGTCGATTGGTCTAACCATCCGGCTCGCCGGACGGGTCGCGTTCAACCGGACCGCCCGCGCGCACAGATTTCTCACACTGAAACAAGCGCCCGATCACAGTCAACGACAATATCCGCGCCGAATTCCGTGTGAAGGCCGCTGGCCGAACCCTGCGTTACGATCCGCCAGCAGGATCGAACCCGTGGAATGGGTGGCCGGAGAGCAGGACGAGCAATCCGGCCGTTTCAGCCTGCGGCGGGCGGCGCCGTCGGTTCGTCTTCCGCCATCCGCAACAGCACCCGATACGCCAGCACCAGATACCCCAGCGCGAACAGCCGAACCAGCACCACCGACAGGCCCGCGCCCATCGCCCCCAGCGGCGGAATCAACAGCCAGCCGGCCGCCAGGCTGATCCCGAGCTGCGCCAGATTCATCCAGGTCAGCCAACTGGCCCGATTGAAGGCCAGACAGAAAAACGAGAGCGGATTGACAATAATGGAAATGGAGAACCCGACGACGAGCAGGTCGAACACGAGAATGCTCGCGCTGTATTCTCCATCGCGAATGAACGGAATGGCCCAGTGGCCCAGCGCCATGGCCATCCCCCCGGCGACGACGAGGACGGGAACAAAACGGAGGAAATAACCGACGATGCGCCGCATCTCGGCGCGGCGCCGCGTGCTGGCCAGCTTTGGCAGCAGCACGGTCGAGACCGCCGCCGTAATCAGCGGGAAACCTTGCGCAATGTCATTGGCATTGCCGAACAGACCGACTTGCCGGCTGGTCGAAAGCCATTCGAGCAGAATGACATCGAGCCGCATGATGATCGAGCAGATGATCGTGGAGAGGAAAATCCATTTGGAAAGATGAAACATCGCTGCGGACTGCTCGCGCAGTTCCGTCCGGCTGATTCTGGCGCGCCAGTACTCCCGCGGCCACAAAAGTGACGCCCCGAAGGACCCGACGAACGGGACGGCGATCAGCACCACGACCGCCGTCGGGACCGTCATCCGCTGCAGTGCGATCAGGATGATGAACAACAGCAGCCGTAGCGCGTGATTCGCCGTCGTCAGCCCGGCGTACCAGCCGAACCGCTGGCGCGCCTGCATCGCCGCCTGGCAATACATCCACAGCGAACTGCCCAGCGCGCCCAGACAGACCAGGCGGAACAGTCCGACCGCATCGGGCGCATCCAGCCAGTGGACGGCCAGCGGTTCCGCCAGCGCGACGCCGGCCAGCGCGATCAGCCCCGCCACGGCCAGCCGCAGCCAGAAGGCCGCCCGCATGATCGCTTCGGCCGCCGCCGCGCGGCCGGCGAGCGTCAAATCGCGATAGAATTTAATGATCGTCGTGTTCAGGCCGAAATCCGACAGGCTCGCGATCAGCAGCATGACCGCCTGCAGCGACGTGAACATGCCCCGCGCGCCCGCCTCCAGCGAGTCGCTCAGCAGCAGCATCGCGATCAGGTTGAGCCCGTTGCCGGCAATGTTGCCGGTCGCTACCTTCATCAGGCTGCCGACCAGCGGGCGGGCGAGAAAATCCCGGACGGGTTTCAGCACCGGCGCGCACCCGCGGGACGGTGTGAACGAAACTTAGTCATGGCCGGCCAGTTCCCGCGAGCGGTCGCGCGCCCGATGCACGCCGGCCTTGAACACTCCGGCCAGATTCAACTCGTCAAACTTGCCGAGCGCCGCCTCGGTCGTTCCGCCGGGGGAGGTCACCCGTTGGCGCAGCACCGCCGGATCCTCGCCCGATTCGCTGGCAAGCCGGGCGGCGCCCAGCACGGTCTGCAGCGTCAGCGCATGGGAAATGTCACGGGCCAACCCCATCTCCTCGCCCGCCTCGCGCAGAATTTCCATGACCCGAAAGACATAGGCCGGTCCGCTCCCGCTCAACGCCGTCACCGCGTCCAGTTGCTCCTCGGCGACGGGCACGGCGATGCCCATCGCGCCGAACAGTTGCGTCACCGCGGCGACATCCCGTTCGCCCGCGCCCGGACCGGCCGCCACGCCCGCCGCGCCGCAGCCGATCAGCGCCGGCGTATTGGGCATCACCCGCACGACGCGCGCGCGGTTGCGAAGCCCGCGGGCGATCCGGCCGGCGGGGATCCCGGCGGCAATCGAAATCACAAGATGGTTTTCATTAACGGCATCGCGCAACGAGGCCAGCGCCGCGTCCATCGTCTGCGGCTTGACCGCCAACACGAGCGCGCTCACCGATCGCGCCAGCGCAGCGGGATCCGCCGCGATCTGAACGTTCAATTCCTGGTGCAACTGCTCTGTTTTTTCGGGCACGACGTCCAGGATCTGCACTGTCTCCGGCGCCAGCAGGCCGCGCCCGACGGTGGCGCGGATGATGGCCGTCGCCATATTGCCCGCCCCCAGGAACCCAAGCGTCGGGAATAAGCATTGCAAATCAGACATGTATTTCCCCCCAAGTAAATCGTCCCTCGTCGCTCGTCCTCGTAATCGCCCCCAACGGCACACCCCAAATACGTCTCCGCGCTCCCGCAGTCCCTCCCGGCTCCGCCATTAACAATAGCACGGCGGCGCGGCCGTGTATGCGCCGCGCCGCCCTGTTCTGTCTGCCGCCGCGTCAGATCGCGTTCTTCCGCGGACGCCCCGGCCCGCGCTTGGCCGCCTGCTTTGGCGGGCGACCCCGCCGGGCCGCTTTCTTCTTAACATTCTTGGAACCTTTTGGTCGTCCACGCCGTCCCTTTTTCGTCGCCTTGTTCAACACGGCCCCGGGACGCCGGCCGCGCGGACGGACCACCTGCCCCGAAGCGCCGGCCTCTTTTCCACGCTGCGTCACCGCAAACGTTCCATCCGGGTTGCGGCTGACCCACATCTTGCCGATGCTCGTCGCCGCCAGATTGCGCAGCATCTGCACCACGTCCACCTCGTCGGCCGCCGGCGCGAACGGCATTCGCGGCAACTGGGCGTAGGCCATGCTGACGTCCCCCGCCGAGAACCGGTCGCTGTTCAGCACATTCTGCGTCAGGTAATACGCAATGGCGAAAACGGTTCCGTCCTTGCTGAGCTTGGACGACCCCGCCAAACCCCGCAGGAATTCCACAAGCCGTTTCAAATGGCGTGGACCCAATTTCAGCGAGCTATCGCGCACGATGACCGGCGCGCGGCCGGGGCGACGTCCGCGGCCCGCC
>MVZB01000325.1 GCA_002068205.1 candidate division BRC1 bacterium ADurb.BinA292 | reverse complement strand
GTTCATAACGAGGGGACAGAAGGGCCGGTTTTCGAGAGCCGCGGACGAGGGACGAGATCTGGGTTTTGGAGACGGCCGATGAGAGCGAGCACGGGGACGAGAGATGCGGACCGATGAGGGGTCCGCGTGGCAGCGTGATTCAAAAGACTTGATCATCCATAAATGCCATGCTAGGTTCTGGTACGCTTTGCGTCCGAGCTTGGACGCGGCTTGTAGCGAAGCGAGGTTCCCCCATGAGCTGCGCCGAATTGCCCCGCCTGACCGCGGATGAAGCGGTCGCTCACATCCAACACGGCGACACGGTTGTCACCAGCGGGTTCACGGCCGCCGGCACGATCAAGGCCTGCGGCCGCGCGCTGGCCAACCGCGCCCGGGCTGAACACGAAGCCGGCCGGCCCTTCAAGATCCGGCTGCTGACCGGGGCGTCGACCGGCCCGTCGGTGGACAAGGCGCTGGCCGAGGCCGATGCGATCGCGTTCCGCGCGCCGTATCAGAGCGACCGCACGCTGCGCCAGCGGATCAACAAGGATCAGGTCCCGTTCTTCGACATCCACCTGTCGCACGTGCCGCAGTATGTCGAGTATGGCTTTTTCGGCGAGATCGACGTGGCGATCATTGAGGCGACGTCGATCAGCCGCGAGGGGCACATTTATCTGACGACGGCGGGGGGCGCCTCGCCGACGTTCCTCAAACGTGCACGCCGCGTGATTATTGAACTCAACCGGTTCCATCTGCCGCGGCTGCGCGAAATGCACGACATCTTCGTGCCCGCCCTGCCGCCGCGCCGGCGCGAGATCCCGATCTTCCATCCGCTGGATAAAATCGGCACGCCGTACGCGATGGTGGACCCGAAAAAAGTGATCGGCATCGTGGAGACCGACGAGCCGGACGAGTCGGGGTCGCTCGACCCGTACACCGAGATCCACGAGCAGATCGGCCGCAATGTCGTGGAGTTTCTGGCGCGCGAGATGAAGGCGGGGCGGATCCCCCCCGAGTTTTTGCCAATCCAGTCGGGCGTGGGCAACGTGGCCAACGCGGTGCTGGCCAACATCGGCCTGGATAGCCGCATTCCGCCGTTCTACATGTATACCGAAGTGTTTCAGGACGCCTGTCTGCAACTGATGGACGCCGACCGGCTGCTGGGGGCGTCGACCTGCTCGCTGACGCTCAGCCCGGATGCGCTGCACCGGCTCTACGGGCAGTTCGATCGCTACGCCGACCGGCTGGTGATCCGCCCGCAAAGCATGTCGAACAACCCGGAGATCATCCGCCGTCTCGGCGTGATCTCGATGAACACGGCGTTGGAGGTGGACCTCTACGGCAACGTGAATTCAACGCATGTCGGCGGCACGCAGATGATGAACGGCATCGGGGGTTCGGGCGATTTCACGCGCAACGCCTACATCTCGATGTTTACCTGCCCCTCGGTGGCCAAGGACGGGGCGATCTCGGCGGTGGTGCCGATGGTCAGCCACAGCGACCACAACGAGCATTCGGTGCAGGTGCTGGTGACCGAGCAGGGATTTGCCGATCTGCGCGGCGTGGCCCCGGCGGACCGGCCGCGGATCATCATCGACAACTGCGCGCACCCCGACTACAAGCCGCTGCTGCACGACTACATCAACCGGGCCGCCAAGGGCCATATCGCGCACGACCTGCGCCACGCCTTCGATTTCCACATCCGCTTTGCCGAGACCGGCTCGATGATGCCGAAGTAGGCGGCCGCGCGCGCCGAGCCCGGCGCTGAAAGCTATTTATCCGCTCCGGAAAGCAATCCCAAACCGGCGAGATAGCCTCTGGCCGTCGCCCGGGCGGCATCGCCGCGGCCGCGCAGGGGCCCGACGATCTGGCGGACGGCGACGACGCCGGCCAGGTAGACGCCGCCGACGAGCCGGATCGGCCAGCCGTAATTACGGCGCAGGAAGAGCAGCCGGTTGCGCGTCGTGTAAAACAACAGGCGGGGTCGCAACGGCGCGGCCGTGGACGCCGACTCGTGATGAATGAACCGGGATTCGGGGACATAGCGGATGCGAAAACCGGCGCGGCGGGCGGCCAGACAGAAATCGGCGTCCTCGTAGTAGAGGAAATAAGGCGCGTGGAAGCGCAGGCCGGCCTCGAGGACGCGGCGGTGAATGAGCAGGGCGCAGGCGGAAGCGAACGGCGTCTCGTTCGGCCGGTCGTACTGGCCAGCGTCCGGTTCGTGGAAGCCGCGGTTGCGGCAGCGGGCGCGCCACGGCTCGACGCGGCCGCCGGCGGCGTAGATCCGGCCATCGGGCAGCAGGATCCGCGGGGCGGCCAGGCCCGCGCGCGCCGCGGGGTCGATCAGGCGGAGGACGGCGTCGGCCGTCGCGGCCGCCGCGTCGTTGTTGAGGAGCAGCACGAATTGGGCGTCGCCGCGCAGCACGGCCGCGAACCCCTGGTTGCAGGCGGCGCCGAAGCCGACGTTGGCGCGGTTCGCGATCAGCTCGATGCGGGGTTCCCGCGCGAGCAAGTCGCCGGCCCAGGCGCCGTCGCCCTCGTTCTCGATCAGGATCACGCGCGGGTCGATCCCATCCGAATCGAGAAACGAGCGGATCGCCGCCTGCGTCAATCCGGGCTGATGGTAATTGACGATGATCGCGTCGACGCGCGGGCGGGTGGCGGCGGGATCAGCCATGCTCTTGCGTCAGGCGCAGCTGGCGGAGGGCCTCGAACAGGACGGCGGCGGCGGCCGTCGCCAGATTGAGGCAGCGGACGCGCGGTTCGTGCATCGGGATGACAACGGTCCGGTCGCGGCGCCGCTCGAGCCAGTCGGGCGGAAGCCCTTCGGTTTCGTTGCCGAAGATCAGCCAGTCCCCCTGCCGGTATTGCACCTGGGCGTAGTCGACCGCCCCATGTTTGGTGACGAGCCAGCAACGGTCGGGATCGAGATCGGGGGACGACCAGAAGGCGTCGCCGTCGCGATGGAGCCGCAGATCGGTCGCCTTCAGGTGGCCGACGGCGGCGCGCTTGAGCGAAGCCTCGTCCAGGCGAAAGCCGAGAGGCCGGATCAGGTGCAGCCGGCACCCCATGGCAAAGCAGGCGCGGGCGATCTGGCCGGTATTCTGCGGGATGCGCGGGGCGTAGAGGACCACATGGAGCATCAGGGCGACCACCGGCGAGCGGCGAGCTTGCGTTCGCGCCGCATGTCGGCGCGCACTTGCCACAGGCTGCGCAGGGCGATGCGGCGCATCTGCCGGCTGCCCCAGTAGGTCAGCCAGCGCGTTTCGTCGGGCAGATAGCGGAAGAGCCAGTCGCGCGCACGGTAGTGTTTGAGCAGAAAGCGGGCGCGATTGCGGAAGAAGAGGCGGAGAAATTCGGGATCGCGGCGGC
>MVZB01000324.1 GCA_002068205.1 candidate division BRC1 bacterium ADurb.BinA292 | reverse complement strand
TTGCCCGCCAGCGCGCCGCCGACCGTCCCCGGCACCCCCGCGGCCCACTCCATCCCGGTCAGGCCGCGCCGCTTGGCGTAATTCATCAACGCCGACAGGTTGGCCCCGGCCCCCGCCGTCACCTCATGCTCGCCCGGGCCGGCCGCTATCTGGCGGAAGCCCCGCCCCAGCGTGACGATCGCGCCCCCGAAGCCCGCCTCGGTGAAGATCGTGTTGCTGCCGCCCCCCAGCATCATCCACGGCACGGCGCCCCCTCTCAGTCGCGCCAGCACCGCCTCCAGCGCCTCCACGGTCTCCACCGTGATGAACCACCGCGCCGGCCCGCCCACGCCCATCGAAACGTGTTTCGCCAGCGGTTCCCCCGCACTCACCGTCACGCCGTCGATGTGCTCCAGTCCCTCGATCTGTCCGTTCACGTCCGTCATCTTAACCGCCATCGTGGAGCGGGCTTCCCGCCCGTCGGAATTCAATTCGCGCATCTTATCGCAACCCATCTCAAGATGCCTGCCCTAAAGCCAACCAAGAATCGGTCTCGGTATCATCCGTATCGCCATCACTGTCCCCCAGCCAACAAACCTGAAACCCCTTGAGTTGCAGCGCCGTTCTTCATGTACCGTCCCAGGCTTTTTTGCTTTCAAGCCGCCCCGGCCTCTGCTATTCCAAGGGCGTTGCTCATGGCTGGTTCCACTTGCCGACCGAAAGAGGGCTCCCCATGGTTCACCGCCGAGCGCTGGGCGGCTGTGTCGCGCTGGTTGCCTGTTCCATTCTGATCGGCTGCGCGCGCGACCCGGTCCCTGTCGCGACGCCGCGGGACCTCACCGAGCAGCGCCTGCTGACCCCCGACCCGACGATCCTGGTGCCCAACCTCGCGGAGATCGCCCGCCTCCAGCCGGCGAGCGCGGCGGCCTCCCCGGCGGAGATTACCCCGCCGCCGGAGCAGTCCGCGACCGAGGCCGAACGCTACCGCCTCCGGCCGGGCGATCTGGTCGAGGTCCTCTATCGCTTCCCCGCCGCCGCCACCGCCGAACCCTACCGCATCGGCGTCGGCGACCAGGTGCGCGTCGACTTCGTCCAGACCCCGGAGTACGACCAGACCGCGCGCGTCCGCCCCGATGGCCGGATCAGCCTGCCGCTCGTCGGCGACGTCGAAGCGGCGGGCCGAACCCCCGACGCCCTGCGCGAAAGCTTGCGCGAGCGCTTCGCCGACTTCCTCAGCGAGCCGGAGCTGAGCGTGCAGATTCTCGATGCGGGCGGCCCCGCCGAAAGCCTGCGCGCCTCGATCGCCGGCGCCCTCAACGGCCAGTCCCGGCTCTGCCGCGTCCGTCCCGACGGCTACCTGTCGCTCCCCGTGCTGGGCGACGTCGCCGCCGCCGGCGGCACCCTCGATGCCTTGCGCCCCGAGATTGAGGCGGCCTATCGGGTCCGGGGACTGGGTGCGGTCGAGGTCTCCCTTGCGCTGGCCGAACCGCCTGCGACCGAGGCCTATGTGCTCGGCGAAGTGGCGGCGCCCGGGCCCGTCGCGCTCGAAGGCCCGATCGACCTGTGGCGCCTGATCGGCCGCGCCGGCGGATTCGGGCCGCGCGCCGACCGGCGACATGTCCTCGTCTCGCGCTCGGCCGGCGACGGCGAGGAGCGCTACCTGCTCGACTTCGACGCCTGGCGCTTCGGCATCGCCCCGCAGGAAAACCTCGCGATCGAGCCCGGCGATCTGGTTTACGTCCGCCCGGCGGGGGGCGATCACCTCTGGGTGCTGGGCGACGTCCCCCGCCCGGGACGCATCGCGCTCGAATCGACCGAACCCCTCTCGCTCGCCCAGGCCCTGGGCCTGGCGGGCCTCGCGCCCGAATCCCGGCGCCAGATCCTGGTCCTGCGCACGCGCGTCGATGCCGGCTCGATCGCATCGTCCGGTTCGGGGCGACTGCAGCCGCTGATCTTCGTCGTCACCGACACGGCCGCCGAGCGCCCCTATGGGATCGATCCGTCGCTCCAGCCCGAGGATATCGTCTTCGTCCCTGAGAGGCCGATCGAGGATTTGCAGGGCTTCGCCGGCCAATGGTTCCGCGACGGCCGCTGGCAGTTGATGCCGTGGTGGCGCGCAATGAATGGCCCGGCCGCGACATCCGGAATCGAGTAGCCGTCAACTGATCAACATTGAGGAAAGCTCAATATCCGTCCGCGTGAGCCGCCCCGGCGGGGCGGCAGTTGAATAGTCCCAGGTGAAGCGCAGCGGAACCTGGAGATGGTCACGCGGGAGATCCCCCGTTCCCAAAGGGGGGCGAATCGGCGCAAGCAATCACCCCTCTGTCGTCCACCCCGTCGCGCGCGGATCAATGTCGTCGAAAATCACCAGGTCGATGTCGAGCTGGCCGGCCAGATACTCGCGAAACAGCCGCACCAGCTTGCGATAAAACCACGTCGACAGCGCGGCGAGCGCGGCCGTCAGCAGCATCAGGAACGTCAGAAACGGCGCCGATTGCGTCTCCGCCGGAAGCAGCAGCAGCATCGCCGCATACAGCGCGAACAGCGCCAGCCCCCCCAGCAGCAGCATCAGCGTCCACAGCCCCTTCAGCAGCCCGCTCCGCAGGCGGACCTCGGCGAACATCCGCGCCACGTAAATGAACACGATCCACGCCGCCGCGCTGAAGAACAGCCCGTAGGACAGGATCATCGGCGGCGCCATGTCGGCGGCATACAGCTCGCCGTCGATAATGACCGGCTGCGTCTCCAGCGTATAGAGAAACAGCGAGAAGACCGAGATCAGCCCGTACTGCCGAACAATCAGCCAGATCGGCGTCAGAAACCCCAGTGTCAGATCGCGGTTATCAATCGGCGTGGCGAGCAGCTCGGCCGTCCAGTGGCCTTCCAGCACGCATTGCATCAGCTCCACCCCGGCCAGCCGCGTCAACGACCAGATGAAAAAGCACGGGTAGACCAGTGTCAGAAAAAGAATCAGCGTGGAGAGGAGATCGACTTCCTCCAGCGGCGGCAGCACCAGCGCGAACAGGACGAGCAGCGCGAACCAGGAATACCGCAGCAGAAACGCTTCGACGGCGAACAGCACCTCGAACGACCCGGTCTTGAACCGGGCGAAGCGCGTCAGGAACGGATGAAACGGATTGCTGGCCAGGTCGGGGGGCAGATGCGAAAGCTGTCCCAGCGGCATGTGTCAGATCTCCCGCAGGTAGCCTTCAACATACACGTCGTCGCCGAACGTCTGGAATTTCACCTGGCGCAGCACCAGCGCGTTTTCCAGCCGCGGCAGCCCCAGGTCCTCCACCGGCGCCCGCAGTTGCATCCCGCCGATGATCTTCGGCGCGATGAACGCGACCACCTTGTCCACCAGCCCCATTGTG
>MVZB01000323.1 GCA_002068205.1 candidate division BRC1 bacterium ADurb.BinA292 | reverse complement strand
GGCGCAGCGCCTCCAGCCGCGCCGGTTCCGCCGAGACCAGTTCCAGATCAACCGCCACCCCCGGCGCGACGTTCATCTCGCCCCGAATATTGCGGATCCGGCTGATCGCCTCCTGCACCAGTTCCATCGCCTGCGCGGCCGACGCGTCCTGCTGGAACCGCTCCGCTTCCGGCCAGCGCGTCCGCATCAGCCCCTCCGCGCCCAGCTCCAGCCCCTCCCCCCAGCGGGCGCGGATTTTTCCCCAGATCTCCTCGGTGATGAACGGCGCCACCGGATGCAGCAGCCGCAGCGTCGTCTCCAGCGCCACCACCAGCACTGCCTGCGCCGCCCGCCGCGATTCGGGCCGATTGCGCACCGATCCCGCCGGCGCCTTGCCGTGCAGCCGGTCCTTCACCAGCTCCACATACCAGTCGCAGTACTGATTCCACGTGAACTTGTAGACGGCATCGACATATCCGTCGAATGCGTAGCTTTCCAGCGCCTGATCCGCCCGCGCGATCGCCTGCGCCAGCGCCCCCAGAAGCCAGTGATCCTCCCATGCCAGCGCCGGATTCCGGTCCAGCTCCGCGAACCCCTCGGCCGGCAGGTCCTCGGTGTTCATCAGCACGAAGCGCGCGGCGTTCCACAACTTGTTGCAGAAATTCCGCATCGATTCGAACCGCTTCTCGCTCAGGCTGATGTGCCGGCTCTGCGTCGGATAGGAGGCCAGCGCCAGCCGGATCGAATCGGCGCCGATCTCCTCGACCACCTCCAGCGGGTCGATCGCCGTCCCGCTCGACTTGCTCATCTTCTTGCCGTGCTCGTCCATCACCAGCGGATTGATCACCACCTGCCGGAACGGCACGTCGCCCATGAACTTCAGGCCCATCATGATCATCCGCGCGACCCAGAAGAAGATGATCTCGTGCGCCGTCACCAGGTCGTTCGTCGGATAGTAGCGCGCCAGGTCCTTCGTCCGCTCGGGCCAGCCCAGCGTCGAAAACGGCCACAGCGCCGAGCTGAACCACGTGTCCAGCACATCGGGATCCTGCGTCACCTGCTCCGCATCGCACCGCGGGCAGCGCGCCGGCGTCCGCTCGATCTCGCACCAGACGTGCTCGCACGCGCCGCAGTAGAAAATCGGAATCCGATGCCCCCACCAGAGCTGGCGGCTGATGCACCAGTCGCGCACGTTTTCCATCCAGTGGTAGTAGATGTTCGCGTAATGCTCCGGCACGAACCGCACCCGCCCCGCGCGCACCGCCTCCACCGCCGGCTCGCACAGCGGCCGCATCCGCACGAACCACTGCTTGCTCAGGTAGGGCTCCACCACGCAGCCCGACCGATAGTCGTGTCCGACCGCGTGAACATGATCCTCAACCTTGACCAGCAGACCCTGCGCCTCCAGGTCCGCCACGACCCGCTTGCGCGCCTCCGCCACCGCCAGCCCGGCATAGGCCCCGGCGTTGGCGTTGAGCGTCCCGTCGGGATTCAGAATGTTGATGAATTCCAGATTGTGCCGCCGGCCCATCTCGTAGTCGTTCGGATCGTGCGCCGGCGTCACCTTGACCGCCCCCGTCCCGAATTCCCGCTCCACCAGCGGATCGGCGATGATCGGGATCGACCGCCCCATCAGCGGCAGCGCCACCTGCTTGCCGATCATCCCGCGGTAGCGCTCGTCCTCGGGATGCACCGCCACCGCCGTGTCGCCGAGCATCGTCTCGGGCCGCGTCGTCGCCACCTCGATCGACCCCGAACCGTCGGCCAGCGGATAACGGATATGCCACAGGTGGCCCCGCACTTCCTTGTGCACCACCTCGTCGTCCGACAGCGCCGTCTGCAGCGCCGGCGACCAGTTGACCAGGTAGTCGCCGCGATAGATCAGTCCCTCTTCGTACAGTTGCTTGAACACCGTCAGCACCGCGCGCGACAGCCCCTCGTCCATCGTAAACCGCGTCCGCGACCAGTCGCACGAGCAGCCCAGCCGACGCAGCTGGTTGATGATCCGCGTGCCGTACTGCTCCTTCCACGCCCAGACCCGTTCCAGAAACGCCTCGCGTCCCAGGTCGCGCCGGTCTTTCTTTTCCTCGTTCCACAGCCGGCGCTCCACCACGTGCTGCGTCGCGATGCCGGCGTGATCCGTCCCCGGCACCCACAGCGCGTCGCGCCCCTGCATTCGCCGCCAGCGCGTCAGGATGTCTTGCAGCGTGTTGTTCAGTGCGTGGCCGATGTGCAGAAAGCCCGTTACGTTGGGCGGTGGGATGACGATCGTGTACGGCTCGGCGGCCGACTCGGGCCGCGCTTCATACAGCCGCCCTTCGTTCCACCGATCAAGGATCGCCGGCTCGATCGCATGCGGATCATACCGGCTGGAGAGTTCCTCTTGGGTCGTGGTCGCCATGCGCGCGCGGTTCCAGGTTGGGGATGAACAGGTCGGACGGCCGGCGGGAATGGGTCCCTCGTGCATCTCCCCTTCCCCAACCAGGCCAGCCCTGCCCATAGCATAGAGGAACCCAACGCACCTGTCGAGTCCGAGCCTGATCGATCGGTATCGGTATCGCAATCGCTTGCGATGTCGCTAGCGCCCGCCATCGATCGGCCTCCCCTCACGTCTCGCTCGACGGCGCCGATCCTCCCCCGCCGCCCGGGACGGCCTCACTCCGCAATTTGATTCCGGCCCCCGCCATGCTATAGAGGGGGGATGCCCGCTCCCCTGCGCGACCTCCGTCAGTTCATCGACCTGCTCCGCCGCGAGCGGGAACTCGTCGAGATCGCCGCCCCGGTCGATCCCGATCAGGAACTGGCCGAAATCCACCGCCGCGTCATCGCCGCCGACGGACCCGCCCTCCTCTTCACTCAGGTCAAGGGCAGCCCGTTCCCCGTCGTCACCAATCTGTTCGGCACGCCCCGCCGCGTCGACCTGGCCTTCGGCCCGCGGCCCATCCGCTTCGTCGAAGACGCCGTGCGCCTGGCCCGCGAACTCGTCCCGCCGACCCCCGGCAAGCTCTGGCGCGCGCGCGGCTTCGCCCTTCAGGCGATGCGTGTCGGCCAGCGCCGCGCGCGTTCGGCCCCCGTCCTCGCCCATCTGCGCCGCCCCCCGCGCCTCACCGATCTGCCCCTCGTCACCAGTTGGCCCGACGACGGCGGCCCCTTCCTCACCCTCCCCCTTGTGCTGACCCGCAGCCCCGCCGACGGCACGCCCAACCTGGGCATCTACCGCATGCAACGTTACGACGATGCCGAACTGGGCCTCCACATACAGATCGGCAAGGGCGGCGGCTTTCACTTCTGGGAGGCCGAACAGCGCGGCGAACCGCTCCCGGTCACTGTCTTCCTCGGCGGCCCCCCCGCCCTGATCCTCGCGGCCGTCGCCCCCCT
>MVZB01000322.1 GCA_002068205.1 candidate division BRC1 bacterium ADurb.BinA292 | reverse complement strand
GAAGGCGAAAACGCATTGGCGCGTGTTTGCTCCGCGATGGAGGGGCATCGGTCAATTTGCCGTGAAGGATCAAGGCGGCGATGTTCAAGGGACGGAGCTTGCTTGACACGGCCCGCCGCCCTGGGCGATAGTCGAGTTGATGGCCATGACGCTGAGCGCGCGGCGGTTCGTTGCCCTGTTCTGACTGATCTTACCTCTCGTGGAGCACACCCTCTTGGTTACGCGGCATCGGCTCGTCACACACAACCTGGTCAAGGCTTACGGCGGCCGCCGCGTTGTGGATCACGTCTCCATCTCCCTCGAACAAGGCGAAATTGTCGGTCTGCTCGGCCCCAACGGCGCCGGCAAGACGACGACGTTCAACATGGTCGTCGGCATCGTCAAGCCCGACGAAGGGACGATCACGCTCGACGGCAAGGATCTCTCGCGCATGCCGCTCTACAAGCGCGCGCGCGCGGGCCTGGGCTATCTGACGCAGGAAACCTCGATCTTCCGCAAGTTGACGGTCGAGGAGAACCTGATGTCGATCCTCGAGATGACGAAGTTGAGCCGGCAGCAGCAGCGCGCCCGCCTGGAGCTGCTCTTCGATGAACTGTCGATCGGCCATCTGGCGAAGAACTATGCCTACACGCTGTCGGGCGGCGAGCGGCGCCGCGTCGAGATCGCCCGCGCGCTGGCCATCGAACCGATCATCATGCTGCTGGACGAGCCGTTCTCGGGCGTCGACCCCAAATCGGTGGAGGAACTGCAGGAAATCATCCAGCAGATGCGCGATCGCGGGCTGGGGATCCTGATCACCGACCACAGCGTGCGCGAAACGCTCTCGGTGACCGACCGCGCGTACATCATCCACGAAGGCAAGATTCTGGTGCAGGGGGCGGCCGAGGAACTCGTCAACAACCCCGAGGTCCGCCGGCTGTACCTCGGCGAGCGATTCTACATGGAGGTGCCGGGCCAGGCGCGCGAGCCGGCCGGCAAAGCCTGAGCGGGTGTCGCCCCCCGCGAACGTCACTCATAGAAGGAGGAAACCCCTGCCGATCCGATTTACGGGATGTTCGCCCAGCATGGACCTTCCCTCCCGTCCCTCCTGGAACCTTCGGTCCCCCGACCACGGATGGGAGGCGCATCCCCCCGCCAGTCAGCTCCCCCTTGGAGCGAAAGGAGTTCACGGATGCCGCTACAGCTCACAGGACGCCACATGAACATCAGCCGGACGCAGAAGGCCTACATCGACAAGAAGGTCAATCGCCTGCGCCGGCTCTGCCCGAAAATCGACGAGATGCATTTCACCCTGACCCGCGAAAAGCTGCACTACAAGGCCGACGTGACGTTCCGCGCCGGCGCGATCGCCGCCCAGGCCAACTCCACCGCGTCGCAGCCGCTTGAAGCCATCGACCTGTTGGTCGACAAGCTCGAAGCGCAGATTACCAAGACCAAGGCGCGCTGGGGCAACAAGAAGGCGCTGGGCCGCGAACGCCAGCGCGCCGGCGAGGCCGCCGTGCTGGAGGAAACCCTCGCCACCGACGCCGCGCTCGACGACGAGGATGAAGAAGAAGCCCTCGAAGACGAGGAGGAGCCGCAGCGCGTCTACGCCTGATCGCTCCCCCGAGGGATTGAACCCACTTGCCCGCCGCGACCCCGCCCGTTGGCCCTGTCGCGGCGGGTTTTTGTTTGCGCGGGAACGCCGCCAGGAAATCCGTCAGATCCGTCGGATCCGTCGGATCTTGATAAAATCATTCTTCAGGTTCAGGTTCTGGCGCCCGCCAGGTTCCGTTCCGCTTCGCGCGCGGCGGGGCCGGGGTGCGCATCCCCATTGGATGGCCGATCGGGGGCCGCAACGGCTTCGGCCGCGATTTCGCCGCGCGGTTCCTCCACCGGCGGGCTCAACCGGACGGCGGTCACCTTGTATTGCGGGCACTTGGAATCGGGGTCGGCGTGCGGGCCGATGAGCTGGTTGGTGGCCGTCTCGGGAAAGTGGAACGGCAGGAAGAACGTGCCGGGGCTGACCCGCGGCGAGAGGCGGACCGTCACGTGCGTGCAGCCCCACGTGCTGCAGATCCGGACGCGGTCGTTGTCCTTCAGGGCCTCGCGCGCGGCGTCGTCGGGATGAATCTCCAGCCGGTCGGCGTCGGTCAGCTCGCTCTGCGGCGTGCGCCGCGTCATCGTCCCCACGTTGTAGTGGTTGAGCACGCGGCCGGTGATCAGCGTGTAGGGGAAGCCGGCGACGTCGTGTTCGGGGTTGGCCAGCGGCTCGATGACCGAGAGCTGGCCGCGCCCGCGCAGGAAGGCGGCCTGGTGGACCTGCGGCGTGCCGGGATGGTCGACGCTGGGGCAGGGCCATTGCAGGCCGTCGGCGCCGAGCCGGTCGTAGCGGACGCCGCCGAACAGCCGCGGGGCGACGCGCGCGATCTCGTCCATCACGGCGCCCGGATGCGGGTAATCCCAGTCACGGCCGAAGGCGCGCGCGACGTCGCGCGCAACCAGCCAGTCGGGCCGCGCCTCACCCGGCGGCGGCACTGCCGCGCGCACGCGCTGGATCCGCCGCTCGCCGTTGGTGAATGTCCCGTCCTGTTCGAGCGCCCCGGCGGCGGGCAGCACCAGATGCGCGTAGCGCGCCGTCTCGGTCATGAACAGTTCCTGCACCACCAGAAACTCCAGCTTCGACAGCGCGTTGCGGACATGCTGCTGGAACGGATCGCTCTGGGCGATATCCTCCCCCTGAATCCAGAGGGCGCGGATCCGGCCGTGCACGGCGGCGGTCAGCATCTCCGGGATCGTCAGGCCGGGCTCCGCGGGGGGCAGCTCGCCCCAGATCGACTCGACGTGGCGGCGCACTTCAGGATCGCCCACCGGCTGGTAGCCGGTCAGTTGGTTGGGCATGCTGCCCATGTCGGCGCTGCCCTGCACGTTGTTCTGGCCGCGCAGCGGCAGCATCCCGCCGCCGGGCCGGCCGATGCTGCCGGTCAGCATCCCCAGATTGCAGAGCGCCTTGACCGACGCGGTGCCCTGCGTCAGTTCGGAGAGGCCCAGCCCATGAACGAACAGCACCGGGCCGCCGGCGCCGAGGATGCGGGCGGCGGCGCGGACCTGTTGCGGCTCGACGCCCGCCGTCGATGTGAAGTCGGTCAGCGCATGGCGCGCGAGGAACTGCTGCAGTTCGGCGAAACCCTCCAGCCGCTCAGCGGCATACGCTGCGTCGACCAGGCCTTCATCGAACAGCACCCAGGCGAGCGCGTTGAACAGGGCGACGTTGGCGCCCGGCTTCAGTTGCAGGTGGACGTCGGCATAGTCGGCCAGCTCGATGCGGCGGGGGTCGGCCACGATCAGCCGCGCGCCGCGCAGGACGGCCTGCTTGAGC
>MVZB01000321.1 GCA_002068205.1 candidate division BRC1 bacterium ADurb.BinA292 | reverse complement strand
CTTCTGCCACGTGATGGCGGGGGCCGTAATCGGGGCGGAGTGCAATCTGGGACAGAACGTGTTTGTGGCCGGCAGCGTGCGGATCGGCGACCGCTGCAAGATCCAGAACAACGTGAGTCTTTACGATGGCGTGATCCTGGAGGATGATGTTTTCTGTGGACCGTCCGCGGTGTTCACCAACGTGAAGCACCCGCGGAGCGCGGTGTCGCGGCGGGGAGAATACGAGGTGACGCGCGTGGGGCGAGGGGCGACGCTGGGGGCCAATTGCACGGTCGTCTGCGGGGTCACGATCGGGGCGCACGCATTCATCGGCGCGGGGGCAGTGGTCACGCGCGACGTGCCGCCGTACGCGATGATGGCGGGGGTGCCGGCGCGGCGGATCGGATGGGCCGGCCCGCACGGCGAGCGGCTGGTGGCGGCCGAGGAACAACCGGCCGTGTTCGTCTGCCCCGCGACGGGGCGGCGGTTCGTGCAGATCGATGAATGGACGCTGAACCCATTGGAAACGGAATCGTGAGCTGTGGCAGATCCTTTGAAAGAAGAGCGGACCGCGGCGGCGTGGGACGGCCCCGTGCCGATGATCGACCTGAAGGCGCAGTATGCGACGCTGGCGAGTGAGCTGGACGCGGCGATAGCGCGGGTTGTCCAATCGCAGATGTTCATACTGGGGCCGGAAGTCGACGCGTTCGAGCGGGAGATCGAGCGGTACCTGGGGGTCAAGCACGCGATCGGCTGCGCGTCGGGATCCGATGCGATCCTGCTGGCGCTGATGGCGCTGGGGTATGGGCCGGGGGACGAGGTCATCATGACCCCCTACACGTTTTTCGCGACGGCGGGTTCGACGTATCGGCTCGGGATTCGTCCCGTCTTCTGCGACATCGACCCGGTGACCTACAATCTGGATCCGACGAAGATCGAGGAGAAGCTCACGCGGCGGACCCGGGCGATCATGCCGGTGCATCTGTTCGGCCAGTGCGCCGATCTGGACGCGATCGGCCGGATCGCGCGGGGGCGGGAACTGGCGGTGGTGGAGGACGCGGCGCAGATCATCGGCGCGACGTACAACGGCCGGCACGCGGGCACGCTGGGCGACGCGGGCTGCTTCAGCTTTTTTCCGACGAAGAACCTGGGCGCCTGGGGCGACGCCGGGATGGTGACGACGAACGACGACGAACTGGCGGCGCGGGTGCGGGCGCTGCGCGTGCATGGCGGGCTCAAGACATATCATCACGAACTGGTCGGGATGAACTCGCGGCTGGACGGTTTTCAGGGGGCGGTGTTGCGGGCGAAGCTGCCGCACTTGAGCGGCTGGAACGCGCAGCGGGGGGCGAACGCCGCGCGATACCGGGAGCTGTTCGCGCAGGCGGGCGTGTTGCAGAGCGAAGGGGATCAGCCGGAACGGGGGAAAGTGATCGTGCCGGCGGTCGTGCGCGAGAGCCACATTTTCCACCAGTATGTGATGCGCGTGCATGCGACGCAGCGCGACGGGTTGCTGCGGCATCTGCAGAGCCGGCAGATCGGCTGCGCGATCTACTATCCGGTGCCGCTGCACCTGCAGCCGTGTTTCGCGGAACTGGGGTATCGTGCGGGCGACCTGCCGGAGGCGGAACGAGCGAGCCGCGAGACGCTGGCGCTGCCGATTTATCCCGAGCTGCCCGCTGCGGCCCAGGAGCGGGTGGTGGAGGTGGTGGCGGAGTTTTTGAGGGGGTAGGGGGAGGGAGAGGGGGAGAGAAGAGATTCGAGAGCCGAGGACGAGGGACGGGAGGCGAGAGCCGAGTTTTGGGGAAGGCGTTTGGGAGCGATCGCGAGACCGATTGCGATACTGATACCAATCGCGAGCGCGATACCGATACCGCTCGGACTAGCGGGGTTGGTAGAGTTCGGCGCCTGATTGCTCGAATTCGCGGCTTTTTTCCTGCATGCCGCGGACGAGGGCCTCGTCGTCGCTGGTGTAGCCGTTCGCGCGGGCGTAGTCGCGCACCTGCTGGGTGATTTCCATCGAACAGAATTTGGGGCCGCACATCGAGCAGAAATGGGCGAGCTTGGCGCCTTCGGCCGGGAGCGTTTCGTCATGGAACTCGCGCGCGCGGTCGGGGTCGAGCGCCAGATTGAACTGGTCCTGCCAGCGGAACTCGAAGCGGGCCTTGCTGATCGCGTCGTCGTGCGCCTGGGCGCCGGGGTGGCCCTTGGCGAGGTCGGCGGCGTGGGCCGCGATCTTGTAGGCGATGATGCCCTCGCGCACGTCGTTCTTGTTGGGCAGGCCGAGGTGTTCCTTGGGGGTCACGTAGCACAGCATGGCGGTGCCGTACCAGCCGATCATCGCGGCGCCGATGGCGGAGGTGATGTGGTCGTAGCCGGGGGCGATATCGGTCGTGAGCGGGCCAAGGGTGTAGAACGGGGCTTCGCCGCACCACTCGAGCTGCTTGTCCATGTTCTCCTTGATCATGTGCATCGGCACGTGGCCGGGGCCCTCGTTCATCACCTGGACGTCGAATTGCCAGGCGCGGCGGGTCAGTTCGCCCTGGGTTTTAAGTTCGGCGAACTGGGCCTCGTCATTGGCGTCGGCGATCGAACCGGGGCGCAGGCCGTCGCCGATGGAGAAACTGATGTCGTAGGCGGCGCAGATTTCGCAGATCTCGTCCCAGTGGGTGTAGAGGAAGTTTTCGCGGTGGTGGGCGAGGCACCACTTGGCCATGATCGAGCCGCCGCGGCTGACGATGCCGGTGACGCGGCGGGCGGTGAGGGGGATGTAGCGCAGCAGGACGCCGGCGTGGATCGTGAAGTAATCGACCCCCTGTTCGGCCTGTTCGATGAGAGTGTCGCGGAAGATTTCCCAAGTCAGTTCCTCGGGGCGTCCGCCGACTTTTTCGAGCGCCTGGTAGATCGGGACGGTGCCGATGGGGACGGGGCTGTTGCGCAGGATCCACTCGCGGGTCTCGTGGATATGGGCGCCGGTGGAGAGGTCCATCACGGTATCGCCGCCCCAGCGGGTGGCCCAGGTCATTTTTTCGACTTCCTCGGCGATCGAGCTGCTGACGGCGGAGTTGCCGATGTTGGCGTTGATCTTGACGAGGAAATTGCGGCCGATGATCATCGGCTCGGACTCGGGATGATTGATGTTGGCGGGGATGATGGCGCGGCCGCGAGCGACCTCGTCGCGGACGAATTCGGGGGTGATCCGGCGGGGGATCGCCGCGCCGAACGACTGGCCGGGGTGCTGCGAAGCGAGGACGCCGCGCTCGTGGAGCTCGTCGCGCCGCATGTTCTCGCGGATCGCGATGAATTCCATTTCGGGGGTGATGATGCCCTTGCGGGCGTAGTGCATCTGGGTGACGCAGCGGCCGGGTTTGGCGCGGCGGGGGGGG
>MVZB01000320.1 GCA_002068205.1 candidate division BRC1 bacterium ADurb.BinA292 | reverse complement strand
CAGCAGTTCAACGGTCAGCGCAAGCCGCCGATAACACTCGCGGCACTTGCGCCCCTTCTCCCGGGGATCGGCCAGAAACATCCCCCCTTCATACCCCATGATTCCGCGATAGCGCAGGCCCTCCAGCGCCGCAATCGCCCGGGCCAGCTCTACGACCGCCGTCCCCGGCGCCACGCCGCACCGGCCCAGACCCACGTCGACCTCCACCAGGCAGTCGACGACGCACGCGGCCCGCCGCGCCGCGGCCGCGATCGCCCGCGCGTTCTCAACGCTGTCGATCGCCACGATCACTTCCCCGCGCCGCGCCAGCTCGATCAGCCGCGCGATCGGCTCCCGTTCGATGACCTGGTTCGCCAGCAGAAGGCTCTCGATCCCGGCCGCCTGCAGCACCTCCGCTTCCTTCAACGTCGCGCACGTGATGCCGATCGCGCCCGCCTCCATCTGCAGCCGCGCGATGCGCGGCGACTTGTGCGTCTTCGCGTGCGGACGCAGCTTCACCTTCCCGTTCGTGAATTCGGCCATCGCGCGGATGTTCCGCCCCGCCGCGTCCAGGTCCAGCAGCAGCGCGGGCGTCGTGAATTCGGCCGGCGGCGCTCCGCCGTTCGTGGCGAACATGCCCGGGCGCTATCCTGCTTCCGTGGAGTGCGCAATCGCATGCACCGGGCTCGCGGCCGCCGGCTTGCGCGATTCAATATCGGCGACGATCCGCTCGGCATTGCCGTGAAAGATCGCTTCAACCGCGTCCCGCCCCAGCCCGAGCCGCTCGCACGCCGTCTTGATCCCCCGCAGCGCCTCATACATGTAGAGCGTATACCGGGCCTCCACCTCGGGCGGCTCGCGCTCGGTGTTGAAGTGGAACGGATGGCTCGTCCGGTTGATATACGTCCGGCCCCGCCACTGCCGCCGGCCGCGCATGTAGAACACCGGATTGTCCGAGCCGTAGACGATCCGTTCGGGGCCGATCGCCCGCAGGGCCAGCTCGTGCACATCGGGGTTGATCACCGCCGAATTGTCGAAGTACAGGCCGGGATCATCCGCCAGCGGCAACAGCCCTTCCTCGGCGTGCGGCCTGGTGTAACATCGGCCCAGATGGGCAATCACCAGCCGCGCGTCCGGATACAGCCGCCGAATCTCGCGGATTTGCCGTTGATTGCTCGGGTGCCCCAGCCGGTCCGCTTTCGGCACGTGCAGCACCACCCACGCCCGGCGCTCGTTGATCACCTCAAGCTGATGATGCGGCAGAAAATCCAGGATGTCCGCCTCGAGGTGGCCCTCGCGCAACTGGCGGCTGTAGCCGATCATGGAATAAAACGGCTTGATCCCAATGACGCCCGGCTGATCGAGCAGCCAGGCGACCTGCTCCGCCACCCACGTCGGCCGCGTCAGCGCCATCGCGCGCCATCCCCGCCGCAGGCACTCGCGCCGCACGTACTCGTTGCTCGCCTCGATGTCCCAGCCCAGCGTCGGGAAGCCGAACGCCAGCACCTGCACCTCCCGGCCGGGAAACGTGGTTCTGACGCAATGCTCGGCCACTTCGGCCGTCGGCATCAGGTTCGTTTCCAGCACCCAGTACTGGCGCCGCATCTCCTCCGTGATGGTTTCAATTTGATAACATGGGTCGATAAAGTGAAAGTGCGCGTCCACGATCCGCCGCGGCAGCCAATCCTCCAGATGCTCGCGCCAGAACGCGCGGTCCACCGCGTTATACGTGTAGACGTGGTGCAGCGGGATTTCGTCCATTCAGGGGCTCCGGCGGGCGGTGCAAACGAAGGTACGGCCCCTCCCCTGTTTTCGCAAGCGAAACGTCGCCGCCGCCGGCCGCCATAGCCTCGGCGCTCGCCAACCACGCCCCCGCAATCCGTCCGATCCCTCGGATCCGACGAACAACCAACAAAACCGACCTGCATATCCGCGATTGACAATCAAGCCCAACACTGGCACCCTGCCCGGTGGGTTGGACTTGACCGCCCCGCCAATCAGACCGCCCCCCTCCGCCGGACCAGCTTGCAGCGGTTTCAGCCTCCGCGGAGATCCTCTCTCGGATCCGTCACCATGCCTTCCCTCCTCGCTCGTCTGCGTGAATCGGATGACGTCCTGATTCATTACGCCCCGCTGCACTCGATGCTCAGCGAGGACTGGGGCAAGCCCATGGAAGTCCACCTTTCGCAGTGGATTCTCGAGCATCCCGACCGCTTTCAGGACGCCCTCGCCAGGTCCTACGCGGCCGGCTGCGATTTCGGCTCTACTTCCACCCAGTCTTCATCCGCCTGGCGCGCCAACCTTTTTGGCCTGAAGGACCAGGTCCGCCGCCTCAACTACGAGTCCGCCCGGCTCGCGCGCGAAGTCACTCCCCCCGACAAATACCTCGTCGGCTTCTGTTCCACCACGCTCCCCGAGTTCCTCCAGCCCGCCGGCACGCTCACCCCGGACCAGGTCCGCGACGGCTACCGCGAGCAGATGGAGGCCCTGCTCGAGGGCGGCATCGATGTCTTCATGATCGTCGGCAACCAGCCCGACATCAATCTGCTCGCCATCGAGGTCGCCCGCGACCTCGCCCCCGACATCCCGATCATCTCCCACTGCGTCTACTATCATGGCCCCAGGGGCTTCTTCACGATGATGGGCCAGACGCCCCGGGAGGGTGCCCGCATGCTCTGGGACGCCGGGGCCGACGTCGTCGGCGCCAGCTGCGGCCTGATGCGCAAGACCGATGACTACCCCACCCCCGGCGAGACCCACTACTACGAGGGCGCCACCGAACTGCTCGGCCTGCTGCGCCAGGCCGGCGACGGTCCGCTCTCGATCCAGCCCAACGCCTCGCTCTCGCGCCTGGCCGAAGGGAAAACCGTCTACGCCGCCACGCCCGACGAGATGCTGCGCGAAGTCCCCAACTGGATCGACCGCGGCGCGCGCATCGTCGGCGGCTGCTGCGGCACCAATCTGGATCACATCCGCGCCATCGCCCCCCTGATCCGCCGGCACAACGCCCGCACCCCCTCCCCCCGACCCTGAACGATCCCATCGCCGGCGGCGGGGTCTTCCTCAATGCAAATCGGCGGCGCCGTGTTCCTGAAAGTTCGCCGACATGTCTTTTCGTGAACCTTGAATTTGGCGGCGGCATCTCTTCGTGCGAGCTCATCCCGACCCCCTCAACGCCACCCTGAAAGCATAAAAACGGCCTCCCTCCATACTTCCTTTACGTCCCTTATGTCCCTCTGGGGATCATCAGCGACGTAGCACAGCCGATCATTGAGGCCCGTTCAGCTTTTTATCGCCAGGATGTCGCTCACCTCCGCGGCGATCGTTTCCAGTACATCCAGACCCTCCGCCAGCGCATCCTCCCCGATGACGTAGGGCGGACAGAGCTTGATGGCGCAGCCGCCGACG
>MVZB01000319.1 GCA_002068205.1 candidate division BRC1 bacterium ADurb.BinA292 | reverse complement strand
CCAGGTCCTCCTCGCGCGCCCGTTCCGCGGCCAGCGCCGCCATCTCCCCCTCGATGATCGACCGCACCTCGTGGATCTGGTCGTCGGGCAGATTGACCAGGTTGGGCCGGCCGGGATTGGCGCTCAGCAACACCTCCTTGGCATTGGGCTGCACGAACGTCCCCCGGCCCTGTTGAATCCGCACCAGCCCCAGCTGCGCCATCGCGCGCATCGCCTCGCGGATCGTTGAGCGCCCCACGCCGAACAGCCGCACCAGTTCGCTCTCGGGCGGCAGCCGGTCCCCCGGCTTGAGCTCCTCGCTCAGGATCGCCCGGCGCAGCTCGGCCACGATCCCGTCGGTCAGCCGCAGCCGGTCCAACCCGTGGCGCTGCTTCGGCTCGAACCGGACCGTGCGCGGGCCCGTCGTCTCGTCCTGCTCCAGCGTGAACAGGCCGGCGAACGGGGCATCGCCGTCGCGTTCGTTTTCCTTTCGCGCGCGCAGCGAGAGCAGAAAGTGATCAAGCATGGTCGTACCCGGAGGCGCGGCGCCGGCGGCGTCCCGAGAGACCCGCGGCGGCCATCGTGAATATCATCTGATGAATATAGCCGCCGCTTCAACCGGGAGTCAATCGAGATCGTGATCTGAATAATCCAGAACCGGGACCCGCCTTCAAATCGTCCCGCGTCCCTCGTCCTCGTCTGCGATCTTCTGCTTTTCGTCCCTGTTGTCCTTTATGTCCTTCGCATCCTTTTCCCAAATCCGCCGGCCGGCTCCCACCTTACCCTGCGAATCCTCTTGACAAACGTTATCCGATAATCGTTTACTCATCATGTCCTATCCGGCGTCTCTCAGTCTCTGGTCCCGCGCGCGGATGTCCCCTCCCCGCATTTTCAAACCGAGGTCTGACTCATGCGGTTTTTCCAGCCATTGCTCATCATCCTGGCGGCCGCCGGCCTGCTCCTCCCCTCCGGCTCCCTCTCCGCCGCCACGGATGCGGAATACATCGCTCAGTTCATCAATTACCAGAGCTCATTTGGCCAGATCAACGACCCGGTGCCGACACTTGACGAATATTTCGCGGAGACCATTCCGCGCTTCGACGAACAATACGTCGACAATATCCAGGTCTGGGTCGACCAGATCGCCGATCAGCAGAACATCCTCGGCGAGATGGGCTGGACCTCGTCGGCCGTCTCCACCTCGCTCAACGATATGTACGCCGTCACCGGCGACCTCAAATACCTCCGCGCCAGCCTGGAAATCACCCGCGTCTCGCTCCAGGTGCGCGACGACAAGATCGGCCGCACGACCTTCTGGGGCGAGTCCGCCCCCGGCTGGAGCACCCCGCGCTACGCCCTGCGCTGGGTCATTCACCCCGTCCACACCGCCATGATCACCTGGGGGATGCTCGAGTCGCTCTGGCTGGCGCAGGCCAACCCCGTCGCCATGGCCGAGCTGGGCGACGAATTCGACTCCATCCTGGCCCAGGCGGCCGAAAGCATCGACTGGCACAACCGCCAGTGGGTCGAGGGCCCCGCCTCCGACGAGGGCTATTACATCTACAAGGACAATGAACCGGACCGCGAGGGGCAGCGGCTCCCCTTCAATCGCCAGAGCACGATGGGACGCTCTTTATGGATGCTCTACAAGCTGGGCGGCAACCCCGAGCATCGCGACAAGGCGATCAAGCTGGCCACGTTCCTCAAGCGCCGGCTCCACCTGTTTCTCACCCCCGACACCAACGAGGGGGTCTGGTTCTGGGAATACACGCTCCCCAACTCGCCGCGCAACAACCCCTATCCCTGGTCGCAACTCTGGCGCGTCGGAACGGGCGACGACCTCTCTCACGGCTCGCTCTCCATGGAGTTCTACGTCCTGATGGCCAACGACGGCCAGGTCTTCACCCACGAGGACATGCAGGCCCTCGCGCGCACCGTCACCTACGGCTTCGCCCGCCTGGATAACGGCATCCTCTTCGGCAACGTCGCCGGCTCGCCCGACCTGCATGATCCGTCCTACGTGGCCAACACCGGCTACTGGCTGCGCCTGACCCCCTACAATCCGGAAGTTTACGACCGGATTGCGGCCTTCATGCTGAAGTATCAGCAGGAACCGCGCGGGCTGGATCTGGCCAAACTGGTCCGGTGGAAAATGCCCTCGGCTGTCCCCCAATCCTGGCTCTACGAATAGGTAATCGTCCTTCGTCCCCGTCTCGTCCTCGTATCGCTCCCGAAGGCCATTTTCAAAATTCGGCTCTCGGCTCTCGTGCCGCGTCCTCGGCTCTCGAAAGCCGCCCTCTCGCCCACGCCCTCGGGGATGGCCAGCCGCCGCCTGGGACCGCCGGCATTCCTGCCGGCACATGGCGCCGTCATGACAATCCACCACCGTCCCACATCCACCCCTTCTCCCATGACCACTCCTGAGCCAACGCCGTCAATTGGGGTCCGCGTGAACCACTCCAGCGGGGCGGGATGCGAACAGCCCCAGGTGGAGCGCAGCGGAATCTGGGGACGCCGACGCGGAAAATCCCCGTCCCCGTCGGGGGCGCATCCGCAATTCGTCCTCCACTACTTCCCCCCGTCTTCCCCGGGTTCACGCGCAACCCGCGACGTAAACGCCCGCCCGATCAGCTCGTTAACCACGAAAATCGGAATCAACGCCAGCCCGACAACGCCGGCCAGCACGGCCAGCGGCCAGCGCAGCCAGGTGTCGCCCGCCGTCGCGGCCAGCCCCCAGCGCACCCAGCATTTGCCCAGCAGCGTCTCGAGCCGGCCGCGGGTCTCCGCCAACTCTCCCTCCAGCCGCCGCAGATGGCGGTGGCGTTCCTCGAACGCGAGCCGGGCGGCCTGCTTGTCGGCGCGGACGGCGGGGGCGCGGCAGAACCGCGCGAGCGGCTCAATCGTCCGCTCCCAGTTCAGTTCGCCACGCACCACCTCGAGCGCCGCCTCCGCCCGGGTCGCGATCGGCTCCTCGCCGCTCAGCACCCGGCGCAGCAACGCGCCCAGGCCTTCGGCGTCGTCCGGATCCAGCGCCCAGCCGGCCCCCGCCCGCGCAATCAGCGCGCCCAGCTCCGAGTAGTGATTGTGAATCACCGGCAGGCCGGCGGCCAGGTAGACCACCGTGCGGGTCGTGAAGGCGATTTCGCGTTCCGGATTGATGTATTTGTGCAGGTGGCGTCCGGTCAGCCGGCGGTTTTCCATCTCGATGCAGGCGACTTCGATGATGCGGTGGCCGTGGCGCGGGTCGAGGCCGGTGGTTTCGGTGTCGAGTACGATCTGTCTCATCTGTTTCTCTTGTTTCCTAGTTCGTCAGTTCGTCGATGCCGCGATTGGCCAGCGCATCGGCGCGTTCGTTGCCCGGATCGCCCGCATGGCCCTTCACCCAGCGCCACTGCACGTGGTGCAGGTGGCGCAGCGCATCGAGG
>MVZB01000318.1 GCA_002068205.1 candidate division BRC1 bacterium ADurb.BinA292 | reverse complement strand
CGCCGTGGCGGTGCACAAGGTAGTCGACCCCATTCTCGACCGCATCGCCCGCGCCACCTCCGCCCTGTTCCTCGGCATCGTGCGCCTCGGCCTGCGCTCGCTCGCCGTCAGCCTGGCGATCATCGCCATCCTGGTCGTGCTCTTTCTTATCTCCTTGCGCCTGACCCCCGAAGCCGAATACCTGCCCACCGGCAATCAGAATTTCGTCCTCGGCATCTTCAAGTTTCCTCCCGGCCTCAGCTTGACCGGCGCCGAACAACTGATGCTCCCCATCGAGCGCCAGGTCCTCGCCCTGCCCGAGCTCGAGCGGACTTTCTTTGTCATCCTGCGCGATGGCCCGATCTTCGGCGCGATCATCGAGAAGGCCCAGGCGACCAAGGACAACATCCAGCGGATCGTCGGCCAGCTCAACGGCTTCGCCGCCACCCAGTATCCGTTCCCCGACGTCATCCCCATCATCTTTCAGGTCCCGGTCTTCGGCGGCGGACAGACCGGCAAGTCGATCACCGTCGACATCCGCGGCCCGCAACTTCGCCGCCTCGAGGAACTCACCAATCAGATCACCGGTCAGCTCCGCGCGATCGACGGCGTCGAACAGGTGCGCCCCTCCCTCGACCTGGACAACCCCGAACTGCAGGTCTATCCCGATCGCGAGCGCCTGGCCGATCTCGGCCTGACCAGCAGCGATTTGGCCGAAACGGTCGAAGCCCTCGTCGAGGGCCGCATCACTTCGCTCTACCGCGAGGGGGGCAAGGAATACGACCTGAAGCTGAAGGCCGCCGACGAGGAAATTCGCTCGCCCGAGGACCTGCGCGCGGCGACCCTTGCCCTCCCCGGCGGCGCCAAGGTCAAGCTGGCCGATGTCGCCCGGGTCAACCGCGGCCTCGGACCCGTGACGATCGAACACCTCGAACAGGACCGCTCGGTCACGATCACCGTCAACGTCGCCGAGGATGCGCCCCTCGAGCACGTCGTCAACGCCGTCCAGCAGCGGATCATCGATCCGCTCCTCCCCACGCTGCCCTATGAATACAACATTGAGCTGTCGGGTTCGGCCGACGATCTGGCCCGCACCATGCAGGCGATGACCGGCTCCTTTCTCCTCGCCCTGCTCATTATCTACCTCCTCATGGCCGCCCTCTTCCGCTCGTTCTTCTATCCGCTGATCATCATGTTTTCGATTCCGCTCGCCATGACCGGCGCGCTCCTCGGCATCTGGCTGCTCGACGAGCAGATGAACGTGATCACCATGCTCGGCTACATCCTCCTGGCCGGCGTGGTGGTCAATAACGCCATCCTGCTGGTGGACGTCACACTGAGCGAGGTGCGCGAGGGCCGCGGCCACGCCGAGGCGATTGAGGAAGCGGTCCGCCGCCGCATGCGCCCGATCTTCATGACTTCGGTGACCAGCGTGCTCGGCATGACGCCGCTCGCCCTCGGCCAGGGCGCCGGCGCCGAGCTCTACAGCGGCTTGGGCGTCGCCGTCGTCGGCGGCCTCATCCTCTCCACGCTGTTCACGCTGATCCTGATCCCGCTGCTGATGAAAATCTTCCTCGGCCTGCGCGACGGCTTCGCCCGCCGCGTCGGCCGCGAGGATTGGACCGAATACGCCTCCGCCCGCGCCCTCGCCGAGCTCGATGAACAGATCTGACCCGCCCCCCTCCCCCCATTGGGCCGCTCACACTCCCTTATCTGGGCATCCCGCAGGGATGCCAGAAAGTAGCCGGTGGTTGAGCGCAGCGATACCACCGGTCACCCGGCAATCCCTCCCCCGTAACCCGGAGGAATGCCAGAGGCCTCGAAGAGGCGGAATTTGATTAGCCCTGGTGGAGCGCAGCGCAACCTGGGGAAGGCCCACCCCACCCCCCGTCCCCGAAGGGGGCGAATGCCCCAGTCCGCGCAGCGGACGACCGGAATAAAGCGCAGGGTGACGGCCGCAGGCCGGAACCCTGCGTTCCGCGTCAGCGGTTCGATAACCAAGCCGTGGGTTGAAACGGCCGCCCCCGGCGGCCATCACAAACCACGGTCGTATCCGCCAATTCGATGGAACCGATTTATTGGTTCGATAATGCGCCGGGCCCCTGGCCCCTGCGTCGCCGGGGTCCCCTCCGTCCCTTCCCTCCCGGTGGCCCCACTCCCTGAATATTCCCCCGCGGCGCCGGCTGCCCCCCCTGCGCCCGCTCCGCCCGCGACCCCCGCCGTCGCCCGCCGGACCGCCGCATCCCGCGCATGCACCAACAGCCCCACCGCCACCACGACGCTCTCGATCGCCCAGAAAACCAGCAGCCGCCCCATGATCCCGCTCGTGAACCCATAGCTGTGAAGCCCGATCCCCAGCAGATTGACCCCCCACCACGAGAGCGTCACGACGATCGCCAGCAGCACCGCGCTGATGCAGATCCCCAGGTCCCGCAAATATCCCCCCAGCCGCGCGTGCAGGATCATCAGGTTGGCGAGCACGATCAACAACGCGCCGTTTTCCTTCGGATCCCAGCCCCAGAACCGCCCCCAACTGTAATTGGCCCAGATGCCCCCCAGCACGGTCCCGACGAACGAGAACAACAGGCCGAAACAGATGACCCCGTAACACATCCGGGCGACCTGCCGCAGCAGCTCGCGGCGGCCCGGCGCCACCAGTCGCGTGAAGATATAGACATGCCCCAGCGCGGCGGCCAGCAGCCCGGCCGAATACCCCATCGTCACGGTCGTGACGTGCGTCGACAGCCAGAAGTTGGAGTTCAGCACCGCCACCAGCCGGCCCATCGTGTCGCCCCCCTCGCGCAGCTCGTACGCATTGGCGACGAACAAACCCACCACGCCGAGCGCGGCCGCCAGGCTCAGCGCCACGCGCCGGCGGTTGATCCACTCGATCGCGAGCGCGACGACGATCGCCACCGCCGGAATGAACAGCGTCGTCTCATACAATGTCGAAACCGGCGGTCGCACGCGGATGATGCAGCGCAGCGTGATCCCCACGATCAGCAGCAGTGTCGCCGCGCCCGTGGCGCTCCACGCCGCGCCGGCAAACCACCGATTGCCCGGCTGCAACCAGACGAGCCCCACCAGAACGAACCCCAGCAGAAACAGCAGCAGACCCCAGTGGAACGGCTTGAGCCGGTAGAAAAAAATCTCCAGCTCAAGGTGCGGTGCGTCGCCGCGCGCGGCGACCGCCGACTGGCTTTCGCTCACAAACCCGGCCAGCGTCGCGCGGAACCGCTCCGGATCGCCCAGCTGTTCCGGCAATTGCTCCAGCGCGCCGAGCAACGCCAGCTCCGGCCCGGCCTGGCCTCCCGCCGCCGCCGTCAGCAGCGTCCCCGCGGAGTAATACTCCTCGCGCTCGCGGTCGCTCATCGGCGGGATCAGCGCCAGCGCGCGCGATCGATTGGCCACCGCCTCGATCCGTGCGATCAGAC
>MVZB01000317.1 GCA_002068205.1 candidate division BRC1 bacterium ADurb.BinA292 | reverse complement strand
GGTCTTCGTGGTCGGCCTGTTCATTCCCGCGGCCATCATGGCGCTGATCGAGAAGGCCGCCTATCGCACCGATTTCCTGCCGCTGGCGCGCTACAATCGGGAGCTGCATGAAGCGGAGGGCGCGCGGCTGCCGCGGACGGCGCTGCTGGCCGACGAGCGGCTGGCCCCGTGGATCCGCCGGCCGCATCCGCTGGTGCGGCTGCGCGGACTGGATGAAAACCTGGCGCAACCGCGCATCCCGCTGGTGACCGAGGTCGCGACGCTCGCCTCGATCAGCGGGCGGATCCAGACCGACCGCGATCACGTCGAGGAGATCTGGCTGCGTCACATCGCGCAGAACTACGGCGTGCGGGTCCCCGTCGTCAGCTCCACGGCGCTGTACGTCATCCCGCCCGATCAGTGGGGGAACTTTGTCGATGGGCTGGAAGCGCTGTGGGAGAAGTTGCGGGGGCCCGTCGTGCGCGAGCCCGACCGGCTCAACCTGCTGCCGCACTGCGAGGAATTCAACAACACGCACGGCTTCCATGAGGTCGAGCTGGAGGACAACGGCGCTTTCCGCTGGACGCGCGGGCCGTTTCAGCGGATCCAGTTCCGCGCGCCGGAGCGGCCCGGGCGTTACCGCCTGAGCCTGCACTTCTACCGGCCGGCGCCCTATCCCAGCGCCACGATGCCGATCGACTACTGCTTCACCGGCGACGGGATGTTCAAACAGATGACGGCCGGAGTCGGATCGGTGACGGTCGAGGACGTGGTCGAGACGACGACGTCCCGCCAGCCGATGGTGCTGGAGCTCTTTACGGACTACTTCATTCCCGCCATTTTCCAGGAGAATACCAATGACCGGCGCGAGTTGGGGATGATGTTCCTGCGGTTGACGATGACGCCGGCCGATGTGCCGTGAGGGGGGATGGATCGGGATCGGGAAGCCGGAACGGGATCGGGTCAACAGCGGGTGGTCTGTGGTTGAGCGAAACACCGGTTATTCGAGAGCCGAGGACGAGAGACGAGAGCCGGGAGCCGAAGTTAGGGGAAGGCCGTTGAGGGCGATTACGAGGACGAGAGCCGAGTTTTGGGGGCAGGGCGTTGGGGGCGATTACGAGGACGAGGACGAGAGACGAGTCTTGGAGGATGGGGGAAATTGACATCCGGAGGGCGTTTCTGGCAAGGTATGGGGGAGATTTGTGTTGGAACATCCGCCATGAGCGCGCCGACCGTCCCCCTCCGTTCACGCTTCGCCCTCCTGACGACGGGACGAACGGCCGGCGCGCGGCCGGCCACACCCTGAACCACCCCCGCGATCCCGATTTTGTCCATGCACCGTTGGCGAGATTCATCGCGAATCTTGCAGGCGGGGCCAATCCGGTCCAGACTAGGCGCGGTTGAAAGGAAGTTCCATCCGATGAACATTACTCTGACGCTGCCCGACGGCAGTCAAAAGCAATTCGAAGCGGGCGTGACCGGCCGTCAGGTGGCCGAGTCGATCGGTGCGGGTCTGGCGCGGGCGGCGCTCGGCATCAAGGTGGACGGCGAGCTGCGCGACCTGGACCGGCCGATCGCCGCCGACGCCCAGGTGGCGATCGTGACCGCCGGCCGCGACGCGCCCGACGCCGACGCGCTCTATCTGCTGCGCCACTCGTGCGCGCACGTGATGGCCGAGGCGATTCAGCGGCTCTACCCCGGCACGAAGCTGGCCTACGGCCCGCCGGTGGAAAACGGTTTCTACTACGACATCGACTGCCCCTCGGCGATCACGGAGGAGGACTTCCCCCGGATCGAAGCGGAGATGGAGCGGATCATCGGCGAGGATCGCCCGTTCACGCGCTACGAGATGAGCCGCGCCGAGGCGGAGCGGAAGCTGGCCGGGGATGAATACAAGCTGGACAACGTGGCGCGCGCCGACGGCGACGTGATGAGCTTCTATGCAACGGGCGAGCCGGGTCGCGACTGGGAGGACCTGTGCCGCGGCCCGCATGTGCCGTCGACCGGGCGGATCGGGGCGTTCAAGCTGCTTTCGGTGGCGGGCGCCTACTGGCGCGGCGACGCCAGCCGCCAGCAGCTCCAGCGGGTCTACGGGACGGCGTTCCCCGACAAGAAGCAGCTCAAGGCGCATCTGGCGGCGCTGGAGGAGGCGCGCAAGCGCGATCACCGCGTGCTGGGGCGTCAGCTCGGGCTGTTCCACATTGACGAAGCGGTGGGCCAGGGCCTGGTGCTGTGGAAGCCGAAGGGGGCGGTCGTGCGCCAGGAGTTGCAGAACTTCATCAGCGAGGAGCTGCGGCGTCAGGGCTACCATCAGGTCTTCACGCCGCACATCGGCAAGCTGGGGCTGTATCGCACGTCGGGGCATTTTCCGTATTACCGCGAGTCGCAGTATCCGCCGATCATCGAGCACGATGAACTGGCGCGGCTGGCCGACGAGGGGGCGACCTGCGCCGAGCTGTCGAACCGGATGGCGGCGGGGACGGTGGACGGCTATCTGCTCAAGCCGATGAACTGCCCGCATCACATCCGGATCTTCGCCAGCGAGCATCGCAGCTATCGCGACCTGCCGATCCGCCTGGCGGAGTTCGGGACGGTCTATCGCTGGGAGCAGTCGGGCGAGATCGGCGGGATGACGCGCGTGCGGGGATTCACCCAGGACGACGCGCACATCTTCTGCACCGAGGATCAGGTGACGGCCGAGCTGCTGGGCTGCCTCAGCCTGGTGCGGACGGTGTTTCAGACGCTGGGAATGCATGACTACCGGGTGCGGGTCGGGCTGCGCGACCCCGACAGCGGGAAGTATGTCGGCGCGCCGGAGAACTGGGACAAGGCGGAGGCGGCCTGCCGCGCGGCGGCGCGCTCGCTCGGCGTCGCGTTCAGCGAGGAACCGGGCGAGGCGGCGTTTTACGGACCGAAGATCGACTTCGTCGTCAAGGACGTGATCGGGCGGGAATGGCAGCTCGGCACGGTGCAGGTGGATTACAACCTGCCCGAGCGGTTCGCGCTGGAGTATATCGGAGCGGACAACAGCGCGCACCGGCCGGTGATGATCCACCGGGCGCCGTTCGGCTCGATGGAACGTTTCGTCGGCGTGCTGATCGAGCATTTCGCCGGGGCGTTTCCTCCCTGGCTGGCGCCGGTGCAGGCGGCCGTGCTGGCGATCACCGACGCGCAGTTGGACTATGCCCGCGAGGTGCTGGAGCAACTGAAGGAGGCCGGGCTGCGCGCGGAGATCGACACATCGAGCGAGAAGATCGGCAAGAAGATCCGGGCCGCGGAGCTGGCGAAGATCCCGTTCATGTTCGTGCTGGGGGCGAAGGAGGCCGAGAGCCGGTCGGTCGCGCTGCGCCGCCACGGCAAGGGAGACGAAGGGGTGCTGGGGCTGGCCGAGGCGGTGGCGCTGCTGAAGGCGAAGGTGACCGAGCGCGCGTTGGCGTAGCGGCGCGGGCGCGGCGGG
>MVZB01000316.1 GCA_002068205.1 candidate division BRC1 bacterium ADurb.BinA292 | reverse complement strand
TCAGCCGCGGCGAGGTTTCATGGCGCGCCGCCAGTTCCTCTTCCTTCACGTCCGGCCCCGCCCGCCCCGTCGAACTCAGCCGGCTCTCCGACCACAGGGGCACCCCGAACACGTCGTGAATGAAATACGACGCCACCGGCACGCCCAGCAGCATCCCCCACAGCCCGAACGCGTGATGGCCGATGAACAGGATGATCAGCACCAGCACGGGGTTGATCTTGAGATGCTGCCCATAGATCAGCGGGTTGAGCAGATAGGCCTCGATCATGTGGATCACGATGATCAGCACGATGACCGCCAGCGCGGGCATCAGCCCGCCGGCGTTGATCGCCACCAGGACGATCGGCGTCGTCGAGATGAACACCCCCAGCACCGGGATGAAGCTGCAGACGAAGACGATCAGCGAGAGCATCGCCAGCGACGGGATGCCCAGCAGGAGCAGGCCGACGAGCGTCAGCGCGGTGTTGGCCATGGCGATCATCGCCTGGGCCTGGATCGCGCGGCCGACGACAAAGGCGAAGCGCACGACCGGCTGCGCGGCCTCTTCGTAAAAATCGTGCAGCTTCGAGTGGCGCAGGTTGCGGATCTCCTGGCCCAGCCGCGCGATGTCGAGCGTGATCAGGAAGCTGAAGAGGAGCGCCAGCAGCAGCGTGATCGTGGCGCGGTAGAGCTGGATCGCCAGCCGGGGCAACTGGTCGCGCAGGCGGTCGCGCATCGAGCCGAGGAATTCGCGCACCAGCATGTTGCCGCGGATCTCCTCGCGCTGCGCGACGGCCAGGTTGTATTGGCGCAACTGGGCCGCGTCGCGGGGACTCAGCGTGCCGCGTTCGGGCAGGTCGCGCAGCCCCCCCGGCACCGCCAGCGAGGTCCCGACGACGACGCTGGTCGTGCCGCCGTCGTCGTCCTGGATCACCAGCGGCGGCGGCGCGGGCAGCGGGTAGGCCGCCTCCAGGTCGCGTTCGATCCGCGCGAGCTGATCCTCTTCGAGACTCGACGCGATATAGCCCATCAGGATCGGATCGAGCGACGGATACTTGCTGACCAGCGAGTCCTTCAGCTCGAGCAGCCGCTCCTCGGTCTGGCTCAGGTTGCCGATCAGGCGGTTGGTCTCGGCGATGACGCGCGGCGTGACGAAGACGACGAACAGGACCACCGCCAGCAGGATGAAGGCGAAGACCGCGGTGATGGCCATGCGCCGCGGGAGGCGGAAGCGCGTCGTCAGCAGGCGCGCCAGCGGCAAGGCGATGAACGCCAGGACGAACGTCATGAAGACCAGCCCGAAATAGCCGCGCAGCAACCAGAGCAGGCCGAACAGGATGATCCAGATCAGCGCGCGCCGGTTGAGGCGGTAAAACTGGTCGAGGCTGAACGCCATCGAAATCGCCCTTGCGCGGAATCGGCCCGGTCGGCGCGAGGCCGCCGTCGCCTCGTGTATAGCAGGCTTGGCCGGCGAAACGGAAGGAAAACGCGTGGGCCGGCCCCGGCGCCCGGGGAAATCGCGCCCCGCGCCGGCCGGTCCCCCCGCCCCCTTCGGCGGGGAATAGAAGTTGACTTTCCCCCCCGGCAAAGCTAACAAGATCATGGTCCTATGGGGTCCAGGCCTGCCAATGGGCTCGGGAACAACCGCGCCGTTTTCTAAGGATGGAGGATTCTCCGGCATGAAGTCCCTGCTACATCGTTGTGCGCTGCTGCTGGTCGTCGGCGGAATGCTGCTGTCGATCACCGGCTGCCGATACGCGACCAATCGCTACTATGATTTCCGCGATACGTTCCGCGTCGGCGTCGGCGCCACGGTCGAAAACCCCGTGACCGGGCCCCTCCCTCCCAGCTTCGGCCTCTATCTGGAAGCCACCGACTGGCTCAACCTGGGCTGGATCACTCACAACGGCTACACCGCCGAGCTCGATCTGCGCGGGACATTCGTCGGCCCCGAATCGATGACCCGCGCCGGCCTGCTCTGGTGGCAGATGCTGCGCATCAACCAGGACTACGACAACGCCGAATACATCAACCCGTTCAAGGACCGCGACTTCCCCTGGAATCACCGGATGGCGTCGCCCGATTACAGCTTCCTCGGCCGGCCGGCCAAGCGGCTCTACTACGACCACTGGGCCAACTTCATGAACAAGGGGACCAGCCTGCTCCACCGCGGCTACCAGTACTGGGAATACACCGGCGTGGAACTGGCGATCTGCGAGCCGTTCATCACCCACTTCGGCGTGATGGCCCGGCTGGGCGTCGACCTCTCCGAGGTCTTCGATTTTGTTCTCGGCTTCGCCTATATCGACTTCAAGCGCGACGACCTGACGCCCGAGGAATACCGCCTGTTCCGCCAGTGGGGCGATCGCTCGCGCGACGCCACGTCCGTGAGCGACCAAACGGAGAGGGTTGATGGCGAGGCGGTCCCCGAAAGCGCGCCGATCGAAGGGCCGCGCCCCGGCGACCTGCTTCCGCTGCCCGAGATGAAGGTTATCTACTTCGACTACGACCGGTCCAACATCCGCTCCGATCAGGTGCCGCGCATGGACTTCAACCTGGATTACCTGCGCCAGAATCCCGATCTGCACGTGATGATCGAGGGGCACTGCGACGAGCGCGGGACGATCGAGTATAACTTCAACCTCGGTCTGCGCCGCGCCCGCGCGGTTCGCGATTACTTCATCAACGCCGGCATCGACCCCTCGCGGTTGCAGGTGGTCAGCAAGGGCGAGGAGGAGCCGGCCGTGCTGGGCACCGGCGAGAGCGTATGGTCGCTCAACCGGCGCGCCGAGTTCAAACGGATCGTCACGATCCGCGCCGTTCGCCCCTGACCGGGCTGCCCGGTTTTCATGACGGCATCGCCCCGGCGGTCTCGGCGCCCCGGGGCGATTCTTCTAATGCGCCGCGCCCAGGGGCCGCGCCGGTATGGGGTTGCCCATTGAGAACCGGCGATCCCACACTGAAAGAAGATGGCATGGCGGGCGAGCTGACCCCCTTCAACCCCCGGCGCCTGGAAGACCTCAGCGGCGGCGACCGCGACTTCGAACGTGAGCTGATCCGGACCTATCGCGCCAGCGCCCGCGACGCCCTGGCGACGCTGACCCAGGCGCTGCTCAGCCGCAACCGGGCGGAGATTCAGCAAGCCGCTCATAAATTGAAGGGGATGAACAGCAATCTCGGCGCGGAGGGCCTCGCGGGTCTCTACCAGCGCGTGCTCGATCTGCTCAGTCAGGATTCGGATTTCGACGCCATCGAAGCCTGCGTCGCCGAGATCGAGGGGCAACAGGCGGCGCTAGAGGACGCGCTGCACGCGCGCGCCAACGGCTAGGCCCCCGGCTTGGAGCGGCCCACGCTCGGAAATCTGTCTCCGATTCCTCCGGGATTGCTTCGATCGATTCTGCCGTCCCCACGGGACTCTGTTGGCAGGGGTGACCCGGTTCCCGCCATTGAAGTGGCGGG
>MVZB01000315.1 GCA_002068205.1 candidate division BRC1 bacterium ADurb.BinA292 | reverse complement strand
GGGCCGCCGATCTGGTCATCACCGGCGGGGTCGCCTGCAATCGCGGGCTGCGGCGGCGCGCCGCCGAGCTCTCCGCCGACCGGCCCGGTCTGCGCATCTGGTTTCCCCATCCCCTGCTGTGCACCGACAACGCCGCGATGATCGCCGGCCTGGCGTGGCATCTGGAACCGCTCGCGCCGCGCGCGGCGCTCACGCTCAACGCCGATCCGGGGCTGGGGATCTGAGGCCCCGGCCGGAGGAGGGGGGGCGGAAAATGATGATCCTCTGGTTGGCAATCCGCCCCCGCCTGTGATACAAATGATCCGCCCCTATCGACGCGGGGTCGGACCGACAGGTCCGGATCGTTCTTTCGCAAAGCAGACCTCCAATGGCCAAACTGCTCGAATACAACGCCACCCTGACCGACCGGGTGGATCTGACCCCCAAGCTCTCCATCCTGCGGGTCAAGCCCGATCCTTCGTGGGGCGCCACGGCGGGCCAGATTCCCGATTTCGAGGCCGGCCAATACGTCGTCCTCGGGATGAACAACGAGCGGGAGCCGGAGAAGGGTTCGGTGCAGCGGCCGTATTCGATCGCCTCGCCCCCCGAGCAGAAGGAATTCCTCGAGTTTTACATCCGTTATGTTGATCAGCCCGAGTCGGACAACCCGCTGACCCACCTGCTCTGGCCGCTCAAGGTCGGCGACCGGCTCTACCTGGGCAAGAAGATCACGGGGCACTTCACGCTGGCCAAGACGCTCGATCCGAACGACCCGCGCCTGAAGGTCTTCGTCGCCGCGGGGACGGGGCTCGCGCCGTTCGTCAGCATGATCCTCTCATACGTGACGCGCGGGGTGTCGCCGGGCCAGTTCGCCGTCCTGCACGGGGCCAGCATCCCCCAGGACCTGGGCTACCGCGACGACCTGCGGCGGCTGTTCGCGAGCCTGCCCGAACGCTACATGCCGACGATCAGCCGGCCGGCCATGGCGCCCGAATGGGAAGGCGACGTCGGCCGCGTGGAGACCTTCTTCGACGATGAAAAGCTGGAGGTGCTGGAGGAGCGCCTGGGGCTCAAGCCGGGCGAACTGGAGCCGGGGCGCTGCGTCGTCTACATCTGCGGGCTTTACGGCACGATTCACAACACCCTGGTGCGGCTGATGAAGCGCGGGTTCGTCCCCAACGACCGGCTGATCCGCAAGGAACTGGGCCTGCTCGATCTGGAGCCGACGCTGTTCTTCGAACAGTATGACAACGAGCCGGTGCTCGACGTGAAGAACCGCGAGGCCATGGAACAACTGCTGGCGGAGACGCCCTTCGCCGGTCGTCTCGTCTCCAACACGTAATGGGTGGATTGGCCGTCAGCCGGTAGAGCCGAGCGAGGGGGCCGCGACGGCATGCGCGTGAGGATCCGGTTGGTCTGCCGCGTCGCGGCGCTGCTCTTGCTGGCCGGGTGCGCCCATCATCCAACAGTAGACCAAGACTCAACCGAACCGGCCGGCGCGGTTCTGTCCGAGGCGGTCGGCAGCGAGCCAGCCGGGGAGCCGAGCGCCGTGTGGCACGTCGGCCGGGCGGGCCGGCTGGCGCTCGACCCGGCGCTCTATCTGGCAGATGTGGCGCTGGCGCTGCCGCAATTCCTGCGGCCGTTGCGCGCGGTGGGAACCGTCGTGCTGGCGCCGTTCAAAGTTTTCTTTCCACCCGGGTTCGTCCTCGATCTGGCCACGGCGCCGGCCGATCTGGCTGCGCCATTCGTCGCGCTGTATCACATCGTCACCGGGTTGCCCCGGTTGATCTGGTCGCCGCTGCTCGCGCTGTGGCATCTGGGCGCCGCGGCGGCGGGGTGACCGGCGCCGGGCGCGCTCCGCCCGGGGTGCCCCCGCGACGTCCAGGCGGCCGGGGACAGTTCGCGCTGTTCTCTGCTCCATGGATCTGGCAACCTGCATGACGGTTCATTTCGTTGAGGAGCTGTTGTCGCGCTCATGGCCTGCCGATCACTTCTATGGACCGCCCGCCGACTGTTTCCGCTGTTGACCTGCTGTTTCGCCCTCGCCTGCGCCACGCCGGGGACGCCGGATTACGCGCTGCTGCGTCCGGAGGCCCCGCTGACGGCCGGCGCGGCGCGCGGCGGCGTGCCGTCACAATCGCTCAATGGCGCATGGCGCTTCAAGTTGCAGCCCCCCGGCGGCGTCGAACTGGCCGACGCGCAATTTTACCTGCCGCAATACGACGCCTCCGGCTGGCGCGAGATCCAGGTGCCGAGCCATTGGGAGCTGCAGGGTTATGAGGAACCGGGGCGGCGCGAACCGAGCCGGCTGAGCGACGTCGCCGCCAGCGCGGGGCTGTACCGGCGCGAGTTCACCCCCCCGGCCGCCTGGCGCGGCCGCCGGATCTTTCTGGAGTTCGAAGGCGCGCTCTGGGGCTGCCAGGCCTGGGTCAATGGCCGCCTGGTCGGCCAGGACAGCAGCGCCTACACGCCCAAACGCTTCGACATCACCCAGCACGTGACGCCCGGCGCCGCCAACCTGCTGGCCGTGCGGGTGACGAAGCTGAGCCCCGAGATGCCGTTCGACGCCGACGCCGCCTGGGCCCTTTCGGGGCTCTTCCGCGACGTCCGGATCCTGGCCCGCCCGGAGTTCCACCTGACCGAACCCGCGGTGACGACCGAGTTGACGCGCGGCGGCACGCGGGCGCTGGTGACGGTCGAGGCCGGCGCGCGTCGTTACGCCGCGGCGGGCGCGATGGCCGGCTGCGATATCCTCTGCGAGCTATATGACCCCGCGGGTGCGCGGGTGGCCAGCGGAACGGTGGATCTGGCCGCAGCCTCGGTCGAAGCGCCCAGTTCCTTCGAACGCGGCGGCCGCGCGCAACTGATCGTGGACCGCCCCCGGCTCTGGACGGCCGAGACGCCCCACCTCTACCGCCTCGAACTCAAGCTGATGCATGGCGGCAGCCTGCTCGACACGCAGACGCACTGGGTGGGACTGCGCCAGGTGCGGATCGTCAACCAGGCGCTTCAGGTCAACGGGCGCAAGGTGACGCTGCGCGGGATCGACTGGCATGGTCTGCACCCGGAGACCGGTCGGGCGCTGACCGAAGAGCAGCTGCGCCACGACGTGCGGCTGCTCAAGCTGGCCAACGCCAACCTGGTGCGGATCATCGATCATCCGCCCGATCCGGAGTTTCTGGCGCTGTGCGACCGGTTCGGGCTCTACGTCATCTGCCCGATGCCGATCGGCGGCATGGCGCATTCGCTCGTCGTCGAGCCGTATGCGGCGGAGCTGCGTTCGCGCGTGGAGGCCACGATCCGTATGGCGCGGCTCCATCCGTCGGTGATCCTGTGGTCGCCGGGCGGCGAGCCGGCGTGGACGCCGTTGGTCGAGGCGACCGCCCGGCTGGTGCGTGAACTCGACCCCTCGCGGCCGCTCCTGGTCGCGCTGGCGGTGCCGAGCGATCGCGAGGCCGACCTGGAGTTCCTGCAGGGGCCGCCGCTGGCCGACGTACTGGCCCTGCCGTATCCG
>MVZB01000314.1 GCA_002068205.1 candidate division BRC1 bacterium ADurb.BinA292 | reverse complement strand
GCCCGCCGATGAGGATGGCGGGGAACTCGGGGCGCTCCGGGGGCGGGGGGAAAAACCGGGAGTCGGCGGACTCGGCGCGGGTCAGCGCGAGCGCCGTCGCGATATTGCGGTCGAGCGGAAAGTCGCTCGGATCGCCGTGGAGGACGTAGACGCGCAACGCGACGAGCAGGGTGAGCGGGGGGAGGAGCCAGAGCCAGCCCCAGCCGCGCACGCGCAGCCGAGCGGGCGGCGACTCGGCCGGCGGCGCCAGCTCGCCGATCTGAGGATCCGGGGCGTACGCGTCTCCGGGCAAGGGGCCGACCTCGGGGACAGGATGTTTCAATCAAGCAACGATAGCGGGTGGGGCGGCTGACCTCAATGGAAAGGCCGATGACACCCGGCGGGCGGCTGGGGTAGAATCGTCGTCCAAACGCGAGAACCGCGCTCCGTTGTCGCGTGCACTCCAGCCCCGGCCCTTGCGCCGCGCCCCACGATGCCTTTGTCGCTCCCGGCGGTCCGCCGCTCCGCTTGCCAGTTCATCGCGCTCGCCGTCGTGCCGTGGGTGATCGTCGCCGGCCAGGCGGTTGCCGCCGGGTCGCCGCCGCGCCAGGCGCTGCGGATCGATTGCCAGCAGCGGGGTCTGTATCGGCTGACGGGCGCCGACATGCAGGCGGCGGGGATCGAGTTGAGCCGGGTGGATCCGCGGCGGCTGGCGCTGGTGCATAACCAGAGGGCCGTGCCGATCCATGTGCGCACGGCGCGGGCGGATGCCTTCGGCCCGGAGGACGACCTGTTCTTCTTTTCCGAGGGGGGCAATCTCGACACGGTTCCGTTCGTCAATCTGGGCGAGCAGTATGCCCCGCGCACGCAGATTTTCATGCTGCATCTGGACGGCAACGGCCACGAGCCGCTGCGATTCGAGCCGGTCGAGCTGGAACCGCCGGCGGCGGGGGCCGAGCCGGCGGCGGTGCGCGTCGTCAGCGGGCGGCATCATTACGAGGATAATGACGTCTGGGAGTTCTTCGATGTCAATCCGGGCGTGGAGACGGATTTCATCTATTGGAAGAAACTGACGATTCCGGCGACCGACCGGACGACGAATACGCTGGTCAACCCGGTGCTGTTCCCCAACACCGTGCCGGGCGCGCCGGTCCGCATCCACGGCTTGCTGGTGGGGGTTTCCGATGGCGAGCACAACGTGCGGATCTCGGTCGATGGCAAACCGTATCACGAGGCGCGGTGGTCGGGGCCGGCGGATCATGCGTTTGCGTTCGAGCTGCCGGCCGACGCGCTCGCAGCGCAGCGCGGGATGATCCGTTTCGAAGCCCTGCCGCAGAGCGACGGCCCCGCCTCGACGACCAGCCTGATCGAATACGAGGAAGAGACGAACACCTTCCGGCACCTGAACATCGACGTGGTGATGGTGGACTGGTTCGAGGTGGAGTTTCGCCAGCCGACGGCCGCGGTGAATGACTACAACGAGCTGCTGGTGCTGGACGAAACGGACCGGGCGAACATCGCGCGCGCGCGCGTGACCGGGTTCAGCTCGCCGGACATTCTGGCCTTCGATCTGGGGGCGGGCCAGGTGCTGCGCGGCGGCGCGTATCGCCACGAGGGGACGCCGTTTTACGCGATCGATGTCGAGCGGCCCACCACCGACACGACGCTCGTCGTCTCAACGGTGGAGCGCGCGCGGCGGCCGCAGGCGGTGCGCCCGCGCCCGGTCAAGGGTCTGTTCGCGCAAGCTCCCGCAGCCGAGCTGCTGATCCTGACGCATCCGGATTTTCTCGAGGCCGCGCAACGCCTGGCGGTGTGGAAACGCGAGCGCGGCTTGACCACCGAGGTAGTCGACATCCTCGATGTGTTTACCGAGGCGAGCGGGGGATATGCGCTGCCGGAAGCGCTGCGCCGCTACATTCAGCATGTGTATCAGAGCCAGACGCCGCCGCGGCTGCGCTATGTGCTGCTGATCGGCGATGCCTCCGGGATTTCCAAGTACACGACGTGGTGTCCGGCGTATGGTTTCATCGAGAGCGGCAAGCCGATCAATGAAAACTACTTCGCGACGTTCGGTGAGCCGACCGATCAGCCCGTGCTGGCGGTGGGGCGGCTGTCGGTGCGGACGGCCGGTGAAGCCGACCAGATCGTCAACAAGATCATGGATTATGAAAGCCAGCGGCATCGCGGGATCTGGCGCGCGCGGCAACTGATGATCGCGGCCAATCCGAACTGGGCGTCCCACATGTCCCAGTATCTGATCAGGAAATGGGTACGTCCGGAATACTTCGCGCGAGCGATCCAGACATCGATGGACAATCCCTCGCCCGATTACCCGGACCTGATGAGCAACCGGCTGGTCGAGGGGTTCAATGCCGGGGCGATCATCGCCGCCTATATGGGACACGGCGGCGGGACGATCTGGGAGATGGGTCCGACGGCGCTCCAATCGCAATTCACGAATCACCTGTTCGATCAGACCAACGTCTACCGGCTGGAGAATCGCGAGCGGCTGCCGCTGCTGTTCGCGCTGACCTGCTACACCAACAACTTCAATCATCCGCACGTGCCGCAGACGCTGGGCGAGGTGTTCATGATCGCCGACGGCGGGGCGATCGCGGTGCTCGGCGCGTCCGGCCGATCCGATACGAGTGAAAATCTCGTGTTCCTGGATTGCTTCAACCGGACGATCCAGACGCATGCGTTCCGCCGGCTGGGCGAGTATCTGCTCGCCACTCACAGGCGCATTCCGCATCGCCAGACCGCGACCCGATACCTGCTGCTGGGCGATCCCTCGCTGGAGTTCAACGTGCCGCGCAGGGAGATCGAACTGACGGGGCAGAGCGGCGCCGACGCGCGCGAACTGGTTCTCGACTATCGGCTGCCGGAGGCCGTGCCGCTGCCGGCCAGGCTGGAATGGCTCCTGATCTCGGAGGACGAAGACGTTGTGGCCGAGTGGTCGACGGAGGCGGACGCGGCGGAGGGGGCCGTGACCTGGCGCGTGGCCGAAGCCGCGAGCGCGCCCGAGACGTGGCATCGCGTCATCGTTTATGCGCCGGCCTTCGGGGCCGATGCGGACTACGTGGGAGCATGGTTCATCGCGCCCACGCAGGACGAACTGAACCGGCTCCAGCTGCGCGCCGACCAGACGACGACGGTAACGCTGGAGGCGCCATGACCGCCGCGGGGCCAACCGATGAAATGCTGGCGCGGTTCATCGAACGGCATGAGTTGCAGGGTCTGCCGGTCGAGGCGCTGCGGCTGGCGTTGACGCATCGCTCGCACGCGTATGAAGCCGGCCTGGCCGCGGATAATGAACGGCTGGAGTTCCTGGGCGATGCGATCCTCGCCGCCGTCGCCGCGGAATGGCTGTATCACCTGGATCCGGCGGCCAACGAAGGGGTGTTGAGCAAACGCCGCTCGCGGATCGTCAGCCGCACCGCGCTGGGCCGGATCGCGCTGGAGATGGAACTGGACCAACTGATCCTGCTGGGGCGGGGGGAACGGGAAACGGGCGGGGCGCGCCGCC
>MVZB01000313.1 GCA_002068205.1 candidate division BRC1 bacterium ADurb.BinA292 | reverse complement strand
CGGGGGTGGTCTGGGGAGCGGGCTGGAGCGCCTGAGTCAGAGTCGTCGTGGCGGCGCGGTCGGAGCGGGCGACGCCCTCGCGCAGTTCGGCCGGCGCGGGGGTCGGCGGCGCGTTGCGCCGCGTCCACCACGAGGTCAGTTGCATGATCATCAGGCTGAGGGCCACGAACAGAAGGAGACGTTGAACCTGCGATTTATCCATGGGGCCGGTTGACTTCAGGATCCTGAGTGGGGATGGGCAGCGGGGTGGTCGTGCGCGAACGGGCGGCGCCGGCCGCGGGGGCGGAGCGCCGCGCGGCGGCGGTCCTCATCGGGATCCGCGCCGGGAACCGGGTCGTAGCCGCCGGGATGAAACGGCTGGCAGCGCACCAGGCGGCGGAGGATCAGCGCGAGCGCCCGCGGCCAGGGGTGACGGTCGAGGGCCTCGAGGGCGTAGACGGCGCAACTGGGGTAAAACCGGCACGTCGGCGGCAGAGCGGGCGAAACACAGCGGTGCCAGAAGCCAATGGGAAGTTTCAGCAGGCGGTTGACGATCACGTCACGGATGACTCCGGAGCCGGTGGCGCGGGAGGGCGCGGCTCCAGGCGCGCGAGCAGGCGCTCAATCTCCCGGAGTAGTTCATCAAAGGGGGCCTCCACCGCGGGGTGTTTCAGATTGACGACGAAATCCCACCCGTCGGGGGGGCGGGGGTTGCGGCGGCGGAAGATCTCGCGGATGCGGCGCCGCAGCCGGTTGCGCACGACGGCCTTGCCCAGCCGCCGGGTGGCCGTGATGCCGAGCCGCCAGGGGCCGCCGTCGGGGCGGCGGCGGGCGAAAATGACCACCAGCCGGCCATGCGCCTTGCTCCCCTCGCCATAGACCAGCAGGAATTCCCGGCGGTGGCGCAGGCGGTGGTGGCGGGAGAAGGATTCATCCATGCCGGCTGGCGGCGGATGCCGCCAACGCCCCGGATCAGACCGAAACGGTCAGGCGCTTGCGCCCCTTGGCCCGCCGGCGCGCCAGCACCTGGCGCCCGTTCTTGGTGGCCATGCGGGCCCGAAAGCCATGCTTGTTGAGGCGTTTGCGGCGGCTGGGTTGGTAGGTCCGCTTCATGCTCCGTCGACTCCTGCTCTGGTGGGCCGCGATCGCGCATCGAGCCCTTGAAATTTCGCCGTGATACCCTTCCGCTTTGGGCAGACCCCTGCGGTCGACCCCAGCCACCGGGCCAAACATCCTTTCTTAGCGAAGGGGGGGCTGGAAGTCAAGGTATGAAAATCCGGCGGGGGCCTGATCCGTTCTTTCCCGGGCGCACATTACGATGCCGAGCCCGATCGCGATCTCGCCGGGTTCGCGCGGCTTGGGGCGAATGTGCTTGGCGGGGGCCCGGCGGGACGTTATAAAGTGAAGAGTCGCCGGGTCGGCGCGCGGGCGCCGGTCGGGGGACATTCTTGTTTCCGTGTTTCGAGTTTCGAGGGTCGTGGACCAGGCGCAACCGACGGCGGCACGCTGCCCCGGCGGTTCGACGCCTTCGACTTGGACTGGCGTCATGAACCGTGTGTTGACACTCCTGATGGCCGGCGGACGCGGGACGCGCCTCTCGGTGCTCGCCAATCGCCGGGCCAAGCCGGCCGTCCCCTTCGGGGGAATCTATCGCATCATCGATTTCACGCTGAGCAACGCGATGCATTCGGGGGTGACCCAGATCGGCATCGTCACGCAGTATCGGCCCTACTCGCTGGTCGACCACGTCGGCCTGGGCGAGGCCTGGGGGTTTGCCGGCTTCGGCCGCAAGTGCAAGGTGCTGGCGCCGCACACCAGCGAGGAATACGCCTCGTTCTACGAGGGAACCGGCGACGCGATCTTCCGCAACATCGAGTTCATTGAGCGGTTTTCCAACGTCAGCGAGGTCCTGATCCTCTCGGGCGATCATATTTACCGGATGGATTACCGGCCGATGCTCGAACTGCACCGCGCCAAGGGGGCGGCGGTGACGATCGCCACCCAGGAGGTGCCGTGGGAGGAGACGTCGCGCTTCGGCCTGATGATCTCCGACGAGCAGGGGATCATCCGCCAGTTTCAGGAGAAGCCGAAGAGCCATCCGCTGTCGAATCGCGCCTCGCTGGGGATCTACATTTTCAACCGCGAGGCGCTGGTCGAGTATCTCCAGCGCGACCAGGAAGACCCCGATTCGAACCACGATTTCGGCGGCGACATCATCCCGCGGATCATCTATGCGGAGACCGCCTGCGAATACCCGTTCGACGGCTACTGGCGCGACGTCGGCACGATTCAGAGTTACTACGACACGTCGATGGAGGCGCTCGATCCCGAGTCGGGGCTGGAACTGGCCCGCTGGGGCGTGCGCACCAATCACCAGCAGATCCCGTTGGCGCATCAGCATCCGGCGCGCCTGGCGCGCGGCGCGCGCGTCGAGCGCTCGATCATCAGCAAGGGGACGGTGATCGAGGGCGAGGTGATCGACTCGGTCCTCTCGCCGGGTGTGCGGGTCGCCGCGGGGGCGCGGGTTCACCGCTCGATCCTGCTGCATAACGTGCAGGTGGGCGAGGGCTGCCACCTGGACAACGTCATCGTGGACAAGCACGGCGTGCTGGAGCGCGATGTGCGGATCGGCGATCCGGAGCTGGGCGATCAGGTCAACCAGCACAAGCCGGAACTGCTGTTCACCGGCACGAGCGTGATCGGCAAGAATTCGCGGATCGGCCGGGGCGTGCGCATCGGGCGCAACTGCCTGATCTTTCCGCAGGTCGTGGTGGAGGAGGCGCCCGGCAACACGATCGAGTCGGGCCGGACGATCTTCTTTGCCGAGGTGGGCGAACACGTCTGAGCCGGGCGCGGGGCGGATCGGGAACATCCCGCGCGATGGAACGTCTAGATGATCCAAGGGGGGCTGTCAGGCTGCGCCCCGCCGACCCGACCGATGGATGAGGCGCCAGGATCCGGCCGCCGCGCTGACAACATGCAAATGCTGGTCTGGAAGTTGCTCATGAACGGATTTCTCGGAATCGGTGCGCCGAATCCATCGCCTCGCCGCTCGATGTCGCGAAAGTTCATCAGCACGCTCCTCCTGCTGATGGTGGCTTGGCTGGGCTGGGAAACAGCGGTCCCGGCCCAGCTCAAGCCATATGGCCTGCCGGATCAGCCCCATGCCCGGGCCGAACTGCTGGCCGACGTGGCCGCGATCAAACCGGGCCGGCCGTTCGCGCTCGGCATCCGGTATGAGATGGACCCGGAGTGGCACATCTATTGGCGCAACAGCGGCGATGTCGGCCTGCGGACGCAGATTGACTGGATTCTGCCCGAGGGTTTCGCGGTCGGACCGCTGCAGTGGCCCGTCCCCGAGCGGGTCGAAGCCGGCGGCCTGATCAGCTACGCCTATCACGATGAGGTGATTCTGTTTGCGGAGGTCACCCCGCCGCCGGACCTGACGGCCGGCGAGCCGGTGACGCTGCGCGCGCACTCGGAGTGGCTGGTCTGCCGGGTGGAGTGTGTCCCGGGAGAAGCGGATCTGGA
>MVZB01000312.1 GCA_002068205.1 candidate division BRC1 bacterium ADurb.BinA292 | reverse complement strand
GGCTCCCCCCGCGCCAGCCGCCACAGCAGCGTGTCGTCGCCCAGATCGAAGAGCTCCGCGGGGTCGAGCGTCCCCGCCGCGAGGGCCCGCGCGACGGCCGCCCCCACCATCGTCCCCGCCACCAGCTTGGCGTGGTGGAAGTAGACCCGCTCGCTCAGGACGTAGCGGTTGTCGAGCAGGCGGATCAGTTCGCCGAGGACGTCGCGCCGCGGCGCGTCCTTATTCTCCTTCCAGAGCTGGACCACGAGCCGCCGCCGCCCGCCGTGACGCCGCAGCGCCAGATAGCGATAGAACCGGTCGCCCGCCTCGACGCTCAGGTTGCAGAAGAACGCGTCGCGCGCCAGGTAGTCCAGCAGGTCGGCGCAGATCGTATTCGTCACCAGGTCGAGGATGTAAACGTCGTCGGCCGCCGGCTCGCACTGGCCCGCCGCGGCCTCGAACAGCCGCAGCAGGCGCTGGTAGAGCTCGCCGCCCAGGGCCGGCCGCAGGAGCCGGCCCGCCGCGCTCTCCGGGCCGACGAATCGCTCGATCCGCTCGCGGCTGGCATCGTGGCGCGCGAAGAGCCCCAGCTCGTCCTCCAGCGTGTGGCCGAACGGGATGTGGCCGATGTCGTGCAGCAGCGCGAAGAGCCGCGCCAGCAGCTCTTCCTCGGGCGGGATGTCGCGCTCCTCGCTGTGCGCGCGGGCATTCCCGCGGATCGCCTCGATCATCCGCCGCGCCGCGCCCAGCGTCCCCAGCGAGTGATCGAACCGCGTGTGCAGCGCCGTCGGGTAGACCAGATACGCCGCGCCGAGCTGGCGGATGAAGCGCAGCCGCTGGAACGCGGGCGTGTCGATCAGCCGCGTTTCGAGCCGCGTCAGTTCGACGTCGCCGCTGACCGCCAGCCGGATCGTCTTGTAGGTGGTCAGGTCCAGCCCCGTGTTCAACCCGGGCAGCGAGGGCTGCGAATGCGCGGCGAGCGTGCGACGCGGTTTCGGCATGAGGCCCATGCTTGACCAGCCGGGGGCGGATTGTAAAGGCCCAGCCAGCCGTGGCGCTTTGCCGCCCGTGAAACGCCGCTTTTTCCGTGGTTTTCCTTGCGGGCGGTTTGTTATCTTCAAAACATGAACGAGGTGTTTACACCGATCCCCCAGGCTATCGAAGCGATCCGCAAGGGCGAGATCATCATCCTGATCGACGATGAGGATCGCGAGAACGAGGGGGATTTCGTCTTCGCGGCGGAACACGCCACGCCGGAAAAGATCAACCTGCTGGCCACGCATGGCCGCGGCCTGATCTGCGTCCCCGCCGCGCGCGAGCGCCTGGCGCATTTCCTCCTGGAGCCCTACCCCGAAAACCAGAACACCGCGCTGATGGGGACGAATTTCACCGTCTCGGTCGATGCGCGCCACGGCGTCACCACGGGGATCTCGGCGCCGGACCGCTGCCGGACCGTGCGCGTGCTGGCCGATCCCCGGAGCCGCCCCTCCGACCTGGTGCGTCCCGGCCACATCCATCCGATCGCGGCGAAGGATGGCGGCGTGCTGACCCGCGCCGGCCATACCGAGGCGACGGTGGATCTGTGCCGGCTGGCCGGACTGGAGCCGGTCGGCGTCCTGTGCGAGATCCTGAAGGACGACGGCGAAATGGCGCGCCTGCCCGATCTGATCCAGATCGCCCGGCGGTTCAGCATGCCGATCGTCACGATCCGCGACCTGATCGGCTATCGCCAGCGGACCGAGAAACTGGTCAAGCGCGCCGTTACGACGCGCATCCCCAACGCCTACGGCGAATGGGAACTGACGCTGTACGAAGACCTCGTCAACGACGAACTGCACCTGGCGATGACGATGGGCGAGATCAACGACGAGCCGCTGCTCGTCCGGATGCACAGCCAGTGCTTCACGGGCGACACGCTCGGGTCGCTGCGCTGCGAGTGCGGGCCGCAGCTCTTCACCGCGATGGACGCGATCAGCCGCTTCGGCCGCGGCGTCATCGTCTATCTGCACCAGGAGGGGCGCGGCATCGGCCTGAAGAACAAGCTGCTGGCCTATGCGTTGCAGGATCAGGGGCTCGATACGATCGAAGCCAATGAAAAACTGGGCTTCAAGGCCGACCTGCGCGAATACGGCATCGGTGCGCAGATCCTGGTCGACCTGGGCGTGCGGCGGATCCGACTGATGACGAACAATCCGCGCAAGATCGTCGGCCTGGAGGCGTTCAACCTGGAAATCGTCGAACGCGTGCCGCTCGAGGTCGGCCACTGCGAGTTCAACCAGCACTATCTGGAGACCAAACGCCGGCGGTTGGGGCACATGCTGAGCGGCGCCGCCGTGCTCGGCGCCGCGCCGGCCGATGCGGCCGACGATGGCGATTCGGCCACGAAGCAAGTATCCTGACTCAGCTTGACCGAACGGATCGGGGGGACGGCAGATGGCAAGGGAACGCGCAATGCAGGTGCTGGAGGGGGACTACGACGCCAGGGGATTGCGGCTGGCGCTGGTGGCGAGCCGCTTCAATGAATTCATCGTCGGCAAACTGGTGGAGGGGGCGCTCGACGCGTTCGTCCGCCACGGCGGCGATCCCGGCGCGGTGACCCTCGCCTGGGTCCCCGGCTCGCTCGAACTGCCGCCGGTGCTGGCCCGGCTGGCGCAGAGCGGCCGGTTCGACGCCGTCATCGCGCTGGGCTGCGTCATCCGCGGCGGCACCGACCACTACACCTACGTGGCCGGCGAAGCCGCCAAGGGGGTCGCGCAGGTTGCCCTGAACAGTGCGGTTCCCGTAATTTTCGGCGTCCTGACGGTTGATTCGATCGAGCAGGCGATCGAGCGCGCCGGGACCAAGATGGGCAACAAGGGGGCCGATGCAGCGGTCGCCGCCATCGAAATGGCGCGGCTCTACGCCCGCTTGCCCGGCGCAAAAACAGGCAAGGCGTGATGCCCATTCACGGCGGCGCCTTCCCTCCGCCGCCGGAAGCGGTGCGGGCCGCGCGGCGAACGCTGCGGCGCCAGGCTCCGCCGCTGATTGCAAGATTCCTGAATCATCTCACGGCCTGCCCGGCGATCGCCCCGGATCGGGTCGACACGGCGTGGGCGCTGGCGGCGCTCGCGCGGGAGATGGCCGGCGCGCTGGCCGCCGCGCAGCAGACGGGCGGACGGCCCGTCGTGGAGCTCGTCTTCGCCCTGCACCGGCGCCTGGGCCACGGCGTCGCGACGCCCGCTCCGGCGCCGACCATCGATCTGGCCCCCGTGCTGCGCGGGCTGGCGCCGTATGAGGCCTGGCTCGCGCGGCTGACGGCGGACTCGCCCCCGTGGCGCGCGGCGCTGATGCGCTGGATCGACGTGCTGAGCGAGCGCCTCACGATGCACCGCTACCCTGACCCCTACCGCCGCCGTCAGCACGCCCACGCGCTGCTGGGCCGCCCGCTGGAACTGCTCGCCGCGCCCGCGGTCGGCGCGGCCGAGATTGATCCGGTCGCCCTTGCCCTGCTGCGGTTCTGGGATCTGGCGCGCGCGCGCGCGTATGCCGGCCGCGGCTGGAACC
>MVZB01000311.1 GCA_002068205.1 candidate division BRC1 bacterium ADurb.BinA292 | reverse complement strand
CCTGGCGTTCCCGAAACGCCCCCCCCGCCACCTCAGTCCGATACGTCTCAACCCGGACCGATCTCGTTCGGCGACTTCGAGTTTGAATCGCCGGGCGCTTCGGCCGAGGAGACCGCCGCCGGCCAGAGCCAGGACGATGAACTCCTCTCGATCTTCGACGATGCCATCGATTCCGCTACTGGCGACGAAACTAGCCCATCCTTCGAACCGGATCAAGGAGGGGCGGAAGAAGAAGCCCCTTTCGCCGGGGGCCTGGGGAGTAACCCGTTCACGGGTGCGCCTCAGGCCGTTCCGACCGACGAAGACAACGAGATCCCCGCGCTGCGGCTCGATGGCGGCGCGGCCGACGATACCCGCGACGGCGAAACCTCAGTCAATTTCACCGGATTTGACGCGCCTTCCCCCGAGAACGACGAAACCAACGTCCCCATCGGCACGATGCCCGACTTCTCGTTCGATGATCTCTCCGGCGCCACCGCCGCGCTCGGACAGGCCCCGGGCGCCGATCTCGATTTCGAGAACGACGACCTCGGCGCCACGCCGCTCGACTGGACCGGCAATCACCCCGCCGCGGCGCTGACCGTCGAATGTGAAAGCCCGCCCCGCGGCTCCCACCAGTACCTCCGCTACGAGAAAACCGAAGGCGCCGCCGTCACCCCCTTCATGCATCGCTTCGGCGAGGTCGGCGGTCAGGTCGAGATCGAATTCGACTTGCGCTGCAACAGCAAGAATAAGTTCCTCCTCGGCTTCTTCGTCGAAAAGGATGGCGACCCCCGTTCGGCGATCCACACCAAGATCCTGCGTAGTGAAACGCAAACCACGCCGACGATTCACATGCAGGGCGAACCGGCCCCCTACCTGCTCGGCTCCTGGGCCCACATCCGCTACGTCGTCGATTTGGATACCGGAACTCTCAACGGCTACATCGACGGGACGCATGTCGCGCGCAACGTCACCCTCGAGAACAATCCCGGTTCGCTCAATACCCTGACGATCCGCGACAACACCAGCACCACCGGCGTCCTGCTGCTCGACAACATCCGGGTGCAGCCGATTTCGTGAAAATCGCCTGGCGTCACCGCTGGAACGTAACCCCCGCCGAAGCACGTCAGCTCCAGGCCGAGGCGCGCCACCGGGTCATCGTTCGCGACGACTCCCCCGTGTTGACCTTCCCCCGGCGCGTCGTCGCGCTTGACGTCGGCTACGACCGCCCGACGAACCTCTGTTTCGCCTCGCTGGTTGAATGGGACGTGCCGGCAGGTCGGCCGCTCCGGACCGACACCCACGTCCAGCCGTCCACGTTCCCCTACGTGCCCGGGCTCCTCAGCTTCCGCGAGATCCCCGCCTTGCTCCCCCTCCTGCGGCGGCTCCGGCGCCGGCCCGACCTGATCATCGGCGACGGCCAGGGCATCGCCCACCCCCGCCGCATCGGCCTCTCCTCCCACATCGGCGTCATGCTCGATCAGCCGTCGCTCGGCTGGGCCAAGTCGCGCCTGATCGGAACGCACGACCCGCTCCCCCCCGAGCGCGGCGCGGCCGTCGCGCTGTTGGACGGCGACGAGCAGATCGGCTGGGTCCTCCGCTCGCGCACCGCCTGCCGGCCGACTTACATCTCACCCGGCCACCGCGTTTCGCTCGAGCGCGCGCTGGAGCTCGCCCGGGGTTTGCTCGGCCCCTACCGGCTCTGCGATCCGGCCCGCCTGGCCCACCAGCTGACGCGCGAGCTGCTCCAGCGGGTCCGCGCCGAAGGCCCCGCGGCATATGTCCGTTGAGAATGATCCGTTTTGGTGCAATCAATAAGGGTCCGATCCATTGCGCCGCGGCCGGCTTCCGCAACCCAAACCGCAAGCCGGCCCACCGGATCCGCATTCCATCACTGACGCTTCTGGGGAGCTCACCGTGGAGCCGACCGCCGTCCAGCCCGATTGGTTCTTCCTGATCGCCGGCATCGTCCTCGGCCTGTTCGGCTGGATGCTCTACTGGGCCGGGCTGCCGATCATCGGCGCGGTCGTCGGCGCCGGCGCGATCGGCTCGCTGGGCTACATGGCTTCGGGCTTCGTTTCCGCCGCCTGGGCGCCGCTGGTCTTTGGCGGGGCCGGAGCGGTCCTGGGCGCCTTCCTCGGCATCGCCCTCATCCGCGTCCTCCAGCTCTATTTCTTCTTCATCAGCGGCGCGATCCTCGGCGCCGCCCTCGCCTACCAGTTCACCGGCACGACCGCCTTCCAGGGCTCCTCCGCCGCCGCGATCATCATCGTGGTCGTCGGGGCGCTCGTCGGCGGCTTCGTGCTCCTCAAGGCACGGCGCTTCGTCGTCGCCATCGTCACGGCCGCCATCGGCGCCATGCTGGTTCAGACCGGCCTGCAATCGCAGAATCCACTTGTGCTGGTCACCAGCTTCGTCATCTTCGCGGCGGTGCAGATCGGCCTGGTGCGCCGCTACGTCGATCAGGAAGCGTTCGATCACCGCACCCGCAACCGCCTGCGCGCCACCGAAACCCCCGATGTCCGCACGATCGACTGACGCCGATTCAACCCCGGGCTCCCTCGAATTCGTGCCCCGCCCCTGCCCTCACGACCCCTGGCCGACCCGCGCTTCCCATGCCCGGCGGTTCTCGATGTTCGCCGGCTCGGTGAACGTCAACCCCAGGCTCTCGGCGATTTTCCACGGGATCAGATAGTTTTCCATGTATCCCGTAAATCGCGCGGCTCCCGGCCCATGCGCGGCCACCGGCACATCCACGCCGCTATGGGACGCTCCCGATTCGCGATACGCCGCCCGGTGCTGGAAGTTGGGCGCATCCGCCGGCACGCGCGCCGGCGCGTCCCCGCCCGGTCCCGTGCCCCACGACAGGAATCCGCGCGGGTGCTCGCTGTTCGGATATGCGTTGCCCAGAATCCCCGTGCCCGCCACCGCCTCGTGGGGCCCGTAGCCGTTCAGCGCCAGCCCGCCCGTATCGTGATCCGCCGTTACCACGATCAGCGTATCCTCCGCCGCCCGGGCCAGCGCGGTGGACAGTGCCTCATCCAACGCCACGAAGTCGCCCAGCGCCCGTCGCGCCTGGTTGGCATGCGCCGCGTGATCGATCCGCCCCGCCTCGACCATCAGGAAGTAGCCGTCGGGGTCCCGCCCGAGAAACTCGATCGCGAAGGCCACCATCTCCGCCAGCGACGGCTCGCCCAGTCTGTCCTGCTCGCGCTCCAGTTCGTACTCCATATGGTCGTAGTCGAACAGCGCCAGAACCCGCTGGTCGGGTTCACTGGGGTCGATCGCTTCAAGCTGACTCGCCGATTCCACATATGTCCAACCCTGTTCCTGAAGCTCCGCCACCAGATTCCGCCCATCCTGGCGCAGCCCCGTCTCGCTCGTTTCCACGTCGATCCAGTTCGTGGGGAAGAAATTCGACCGCCCGCCCCCCATCAACAGCGACAGGCTGCTGGTCGTCACCTGTTCGGCGATGGCGATCTCCTCCCCCCGGCTCAGCACCGAGGCATAGAAACACGCCGGCGTGGCGTGCGTCACCCGCGTCGTGGTGATGATCCCCACCGACTTGCCCGCCGCCA
>MVZB01000310.1 GCA_002068205.1 candidate division BRC1 bacterium ADurb.BinA292 | reverse complement strand
GGCCGGCGGATCCACGTCCGCCGCTGGCGACGGTCAGCTCGCTTACGTTCGGTTTATCCCGCCGGTCCGTTCCGAATCCCTCGCCCCCAGGATGAAATCGCCCGTGGCGCGAACGAAGAACCCGCAACCCGCAGTGCGATGCGAAGGGGAACCGTCGCGCGAACGATTTGAAGAGCTGTGCGAGCGGTTCGATCACGGAATCGCGCTGGTCGACAGTCGCGGCATCCTGCGCTGGTGCAACTCGGTGCTGGTCGATTTCTACCTGCAGGCCGACTCGCCGGCGGCCTGGCAGGGCAAGCGGGCGCAGGATCTGTTCCGGTTGCTGTTCCAGGGGTCGGACGGCTGGTCGCGGATCCGGGCGGCGCTGCGGCGACTGCATCATTCGCCCAAGGGGCGGGTCGAGATCGCCGATCTGGCGGTCACGTGGGGCGGGCGGCCGCAGACCTACGTGCAGCTGGTGATCTGCGCGCTCAAACCGGGGGCGGGGCGCAGCATCGGCTGGGAGGCCTGGTATTTCTACGATGTTACTTCGCACCGCAAGAGCGAGCTGAACCTGCAGGCGCTCCTGCAGCATTCCACCGACGGGATTTTCGCGGTCGACAGCGAATGCCGCCTGCGCGTGTTCAATGAGGCGTGCGAGCGGCTGACCGGCTGGCGGGCCGAGGAGGTGCTGGCGGGCCAGGGGCTGGAGTCGCCGCTGTTCCGCTGCGCGCACCCGGCATGCAGCCGGTTCAGCGACGCCGGCGAGAGCGGCGGGTTTTTTTGCGCGCGCGCGCAGGAGAGCGTCCCGCGCGGCGAGCGCCCGCTCGTCTCGCGCACCGGCGAGACCTTCTGGGTGGAGGTGACCTACGCCCCGATGTACGACAGCCAGGGGCGGATCGCGCTGGTGCTGGGGATCATGCGCGACGTGACGCAGCGCCACCAGCTGGAGGAGCAGCTTCGTGTGACGCGCCAGCTGGCGACGCTGGGCGAACTGGCGTCGGCCGTGGCGCATGAAATCAAGAACCCGCTGGGGATCATTCACAGTTCGGCGGAGATCCTGATCAATCCGAACCGGCCCGACGAACAGAAACGCCAGGCGGCCGAGTTCATCCGGGACGAAACCCGCCGGCTCGATGACCGGATTCAGGCATTTCTGAAGTTCTCGCGCCCCAAGCCCCCCGACATGAAGCGCCAGAGCATCCACAAGGTGCTGACGCAGACGATCATTGCCTACCAGACGCTGGCGCGCGAGGGGCTGACGATCGAAACGCATTACGAGCACAACCTGCCCCACGTCCACATTGATGCCGATCAGATGCAGCAGGTGTTCCTGAACCTGATCATGAACGCCGACCAGGCGATGGACAGCCGCGGCGTGATCCGCATCCGAACCGGGATGCACGGCGACCACCAGATCGCGATCGAGGTGCGCGATCACGGGCCGGGAATCCGCGAGGAGGATGCGGAGCATCTGTTCGAGCTGTTCTATTCGACCAAACCGCGGGGGACGGGGCTGGGGCTGCCGATCGTGATGCAGATCGTGCTGGCGCATGGGGGGCAGATCGAGGCCCGCAACTGCCCGGACGGGGGGGCGTCGTTCGTGGTGACGCTGCCGGCGGCCGCCGACGGGGACGAGGCGGGCGCCTGAGGCGGTGCGGCGGGCGGGGTCGACGGGTTACTCGAGCGCGAGCTCGCCGACGGCGATGACCGGTTCGGCGCCGAAGGGCGGGGCGCCTTCGGCGCCGGGCGCGCCGTAATAGCCGGCCGAGGCGTGTTCGGCGCGCAGGCGCAGCGTCACGACCGGTTCCCGGGTGAAGGGGAGCGGGACGCGCGCCTCGACCCAACTGGGTCCGTTCAGCTCGATCGGCAGCGCGCGCCGGCCGTTGGCGTGGATCACCAGCCGCGCGGTGACCGGTCCGTGGCGGGCGGCGCGAACGCGCAGCGTTGTGCAGGGCTGGCCGGCCTCGGTGCGCGCCGAGAGCGTGACGGCGGCCTCGCGCGCCATCCGGCGACCGGGTTGGCCGTCGTGCGTCACGACATCCAACCAGCCGCGGTCGAGCTGGGGGACGGCGGCGCGGGCGAGGTCGATGGCCCGGGGCAACTGCGGGCCGCGCGCGAGGAGCTCGCGCCGCAGCCGGCCGACGACTTCGCGCTTGCGCGGCAGATCCTCCACGCCGGCTTCGATTTCACCCGGCCGCACGCGGAACACCTCCGCCAGTTCGTGCAAGGCGGCCTGGTCCTCGGGCGAGGGCGGGCCGGCCCAGACCGTCGGCAGCGGCGCGTCGTTGCGCCGACCCAGCAGGTTGATGGAGGCGTCGATCCAGTTGAGCAGCGCGAGCTTCGGTCCGCGAAAGCGCGCGCCCGGCCCGATCCGCCGCGCCAGCAGCGGGGCGATCAGCGGCAGGCGGCGGCGCAGGCTGCGCGCGGGGGGATTCGGCCACACCTTGACCAGCAGATGATCGGCATAGGGCCGGACCGGATCGAGGAAGCGCGCGGCGGGCCAGACCCGCTCGTTCATCCCTTCCTCGCGCTGAACACATTGGTCGTAGCAATCCTCCTCGTCGGTCAGGATCGAGCGGATCGGCTCGGCGCAGACGACGATGCGGCCGCCGGGCTTGACCACGCGCGCCATCTCGCGCAGCGTGCGTTCGTGGTCGGCGAGGTGATGCAGCACCGAACGGCAGAAGACGATATCGAAGCTGGCCGAGGGGAACGGCAGCGTGCCGATGTCGCCGAAGACACGGGTGAAATAGCGGTCGCGCGGCTTGGGGTCCTTCCAGAAAAAGCGCGCGCCCGAGCCGGGGTGGATGTAGGGGGCGTCGCGCCAGGAGGGGGCGCTCCCTTCGATGTCGTGAAACGAGAGGTAGCGCAGTTGGGCGAGATCGCAGTCCAGGGCGACGACGCGCGCGCCGCGGCGCTGGAATTCCTGGGTGGTCCAGGCTTCGCCGGCGCCCACGTCGAGCACGGTGACGCCGGGCTGCAGATCGAGCTCGTCCAGCGCGGCGGCGAAGAGCGCGGCCATCTCGTCCCAGACGATCCGCTCCTGCTCGGCGTAGGCCTGGGCGCGGCCCGCCTCCCAGGGATGCTGCTCGATCGTGCGCAGCGAGAGCGAGAGGCGGCTGTCCATCTCCTTGAGCGGGATGAGCCAGCGCGAGTCGAGCCGGGCGAGGCAGGCGACCCCTTCGAGGAGCGGATAGGAGCTGTGGCAGGCGAGGCAGGCGAGGGCGCCTTCCCAGGCCATCGCGGCGGGATCGACGCCGGGGGGGAGGTCGTCGGCGAAGCGGGCGTGGGCGTCGTCGACGCGCAGCGCGCCGCCGCAGGCGGGGCACGCCAGGCGGGTCAAGTCGTCAAGGAGCATGTCCAGCCCTCACTCAAGAATCCGTCGCTCGTCGCTCGTCCTCGTGATCGGAAATCCGAAATCCGAAATCCGAATTCGAAATTCGAAACAAATTCGAATAAAGAAATTCAGACAATTTGCCTGATCCCGCCAATCAAGTATGCTCCTCGTAGCTTTGCGATCGATCGGAAGGTTCTGTCGTCCCTACGGGACTCTTTGGTTTTTCGCTTCCCGTTTCCCGCCACTGA
>MVZB01000309.1 GCA_002068205.1 candidate division BRC1 bacterium ADurb.BinA292 | reverse complement strand
CCCGCCCCCGCCGGCGCCGAGGCGGTCGTCCCGCGCGAGGACCTGACCCGCGAGGGCGACCGCGTCCGCCTGCCCGACGAACTGCGCGGGCAGCAGAACATCGCCCCCCGCGCCAGCGCCGTCGCCGCCGGCCAGCCCATCATCCAGCCGGGCGACCCATTCAGCGCGCTGGCCGTCGGCGTCCTGGCCACCGTCGGTCGCGATGCCGTCCGCGCGGTGCGCCGCCCCCGCCTGCGCATCATCTCGACCGGCAGCGAACTGGTCGACGTCGCGCGCCAGCCCGGCGCCGCGCAGATCCGCGACAGCAACGCCCCGATGCTGGCCGCGTTCGCCCGCGCGCTCGGCCTCACCGGCGTCGCCACCGGCCGCGCGGCCGACACCCCCGACGCGCTGCGCGACGCGCTCGAGCAGGCGCGCGACGCCGAGCTGCTCGTCCTCATCGGCGGCGTCTCCGCCGGCCGCTACGATCTGGTCCCCCAGGCCCTCGCCGAGGCCGGCGTCGAGCTGATCTTTCACAAAGTAACTCAGAAACCGGGCAAGCCGCTCCTCTTCGGCCGGCGCCAGGGCCAGCTCGTCTTCGGCCTGCCCGGCAACCCCCTCTCCTGCCATTTCTGCTTTCACCGCTACGTCGCGCCGGCCGCGCGCGCGCTGGCGGGCCGCCGCGCCTCCCCTCCCGGCGGGGCCGCCCGCCTCACGCATCCCTGGCGGATCAAGGGCTCGCGCATCGTCTTTCAACTGGGCCGCGTCGAGCCGGGCGCCGACGGCCACGAGTTGACCCTCCTGCGCAACGCCGACTCGGCCGACCTCTTCAACACGCATCGCGCCAACTGCATCGCCCGGCTGGAGCCCGCGCCGGGACAATGGGAACCCGGCGCCCGGATCGACTTCGAGTGGCTCGCGGGCGAAGTCTGACCCCTCCCGACCGCGCAACGCGCCCGGGAAGGAAGGCTGGCAAAATCCGTCCGATCGGTCGGTTCCGTCCGATTCCACGGATTTCAGATTCCAGCCGCCCCCGCGCCGACGCCCTACTCGGCGACCTCATTGACGACCATCTTGAACCCGCCGTAGCCCATCCGTTTGCAGTCGAACGGCGGCGACCCCTTCATCATTTTCTCAATCCGCGGGTCTTTCATCACCTTGGCGTTGACCCGGTTGCGGTCCGCCTTCGACTTGAACACGATCCACGAGAAAATGACCGTCTCGTCGGGCTTGGCCCTCGCCAGCTTGGGGAAGGGCACCATCCCCTTGATGTCCAGATCGTCCCCAACGCACTCGCGCACTTCCAGCGCCCCGTGGTCCATCCAGACCTTGCTCGCTTTCCGCGCGATCTTCACGTAGTCGGCCAGCCTTTCCTTCGGGACAGTCAGCACGAACCCATCGACGTAGGCCATCAGGCGGCTCCTTCCATCACGGCAGAGTTATGTCCGGCGGCGCGATAACGGCGCCCCCGGCGGACCGAACGCTACTTCCGGCCGAAAATCAACCGATCCAGCGACACCCGCCCCGGCCCCAGCGCGATGAACAGCACCGCCAGGCTCAGGTACACCAGCGCCAGCTCATAGGAGCCCCCCGGGCCCCCGACGAACGGGTCGCGGCGCACGAAGGCGTGCATCGAGAACGCCACGCTCATCGTGCAGAAGATCCCCAGCGAACCGAGCGGCATCAGCAGCCCCAGAATCCATGCCAGGCCGCCGCCGAATTCCGAAATCGCCGCCAGCGCCTGGAAGATCCCCGGCGCGAACCCGTCCGGTCCCATCCACCCGAACGGATTCTTGATTTTGCCGAATCCGTGAAGCATGAACGCCAGGCCGGCGACGATCCGGATCAGCAGCAACGCCGCGTCCGCGTAAAGCGGATGCTGCGCCGGGGCCAACAGCCATTTCAGTTTCCTCATCTTTTCCGCCTTCCTATCAGTTGGGTTTCCCGGTCTGGACCGGAAACGTCTCCTACCCATCCCCGCGCTCAACCTTGGCGCAACGCGCGCCCCGCTCTACTCCCCTCGACGCAGCTCGGCCTCCAGCCGGTCGAAGTTCTCGCCGTTGCCCCGCGGAATATAGGCGCGCACCGCCGCGCATTCCTCCGCCGTGTCGAACACCATCCGCCACGTCAGCCGCGTCCGGCCCCCCTCGGCGGCGTGCGTCATCGTCATCTCGAAGGCATGCATCGGCTCCAAGTGGCGCAAGACGATCAACTCCGGCGCCTCGATCACCTGAAACACGCTCTCATTTTCATAATCGGTTCCACCCGGTCCGTGCATCGTAAAACGCCAGCGGCCCCCCGGCCGGAACTCAAACTGATGAAACGTATTGGTGAATCCGGCCGGCCCCCACCAGCGCGCCAGGCGCTCCGGATCGCTGAACGCGCCGAACACCCGCTCGCGCGGCGCATCGATCAGCCGGCTCGAAACGATCTCCCGCTCCACCGTGCTCTGTCCCATCGCCCATCCTCCCCAAAATTCGTCCCTCGACTTCGGCTCTCGAATTCTTTCCCGCGCGAGCGACGCCCGGCAACTACCCCGACCAGGCGCCCGAATTATATGATGAAAACGTCAACAATTGGGAGCACGCATTTCTTCCGACACCCACTCCACTCGATCACAAGATCCGCTAATCTTCCCCCATCCCGTCTCTCGCATCCTCCCCGTTTTCCCCGTCCCATGCCCACAAACCCGCCCCCGAGCATCCTTGGAGAAACAGGACATTCTTGCTTTGCAGAAAATGAGGACATACTTGCATTGCGGTGACAACCTGCCTTTTTCCCCTTGCGGCCCGCGCCCCGGAACGCTATAAGTTTTGTTTTGCGCCCAGGCGGCGCGAACCGGGGATCTGTGTCTCCACCGACCCGCGGGGGGATTCGGATCGCTCGCCAAGGAGTTGAACGCACCATGTCGTACGCCATTATCAAGACCGGCGGCAAACAATACCGCGTCCGCCAGGGCGACCGCCTGCGCGTCGAAAAGCTCGCCGGCGACGTCGGCGCCGAAATCAGCCTCGACAGCGTCCTGGCCCTGGGCGGCGGCGCCGACCTCAAGCTGGGCGACGGCCTCGGCCTCGTCACGGCTAAAATCCTCGCCCACGGCCGCGGCCGCAAGATCCGCATCTGGAAGTCCAAGCGCCGCAAGGGCTACGAAAAGCGCCAGGGACACCGCCAGTCCTACACCGAAATTCAGATCACGGCTTTGCCGGCCTGACCGCACGGCCCGCACCGGACCTGACCCCGAACCACGCTAACGGAGAGAGATCGTCATGGCACACAAGAAAGGCGGCGGCTCGACCAAGAACGGCCGCGACAGCAACCCCCAATTCCGCGGCTGCAAGGCCTTCGCCGGCCAGCAGGTCACCGGCGGCTCGATCCTCGTCCGCCAGTGCGGCAACAAGTTCTGGCCGGGCGCCAATGTCGGCCAGGGCCGCGACTTCACCCTCTTCGCCAAGATCCCCGGCACCGTCCAGTACGCCGCGCGCAACAACCGGCGCTACATCAGCATCGTCAGCGAAGGCTGATCCGGCGCCAAGCCGGTAACGATTGCCTCAAGGTTCTTCACGGCGGCGGCCGCGCGACATTGCGCCCGCCGCCGTTCCCTTTAGATTCGTCCTC
>MVZB01000308.1 GCA_002068205.1 candidate division BRC1 bacterium ADurb.BinA292 | reverse complement strand
GGCCCTCGCCCTGGGCGGCGGCCTCGCGCCGGGCGTCCTCCAGCGCCAGGCGGGTCTCCTCGAGCCGGTCGTGGAGTTCGGCGCGCTGGCGGCTGATCTCGGCCAGATCATGGCGGGCGATGGCCAGTTCGTTCTGCGCCTGATCGCGCTGCTGGCCGAGCGTGGCGATGGTCGCGCGCGCCTCGGCCAGTTGCTCCTCGTAGTGATTGCGCTGCTCGGCGAGGGCCTGCTGCGTCATCGCCAGGTTTTCGCGCAGGCCCTTCAGCTCGCTTGCCAGCGGATGAAGCTGGACGGTCAGTTCCTGGATTTCATGCTCGCGCACGGCGAGCTGCTGCATCAGTTCGACGAGCCGGCTTTCCTTCGGCTGGATTTCGTTTTCCAGGACCTGGATCGTGTTTTCCTTGACGGCGAGGCGTTCGCGCAGCTCGGCGATCTGAACTTGCAATTGCTCACGCGTTCCGCCCTGCGATTCGAGTTGGCGCTCGCGCTGGATGATTTTCTTTTCCTGATCGGTCAGCGATTCGGCGAGGCGGGCGATCATCCAGTTCTTCGCCTCGAGCTTGCGCTTCATGACGGCGAGGGTGGACTGGCCGCGCGTCGTCGCGGTGAAATCGCCCGGCTGGCGCGTGACGATGCGGCCGAACGTCAGCAGCAGATAGCGCTGGTTGGGGGGGATGATGTTGTCGTCATAGAGATCCCAGAAAAACCGGGAGAACTCCTCGTTTTGCGACATGCGCCGGATGAAATATTCGGTGTAGCCGCCATCGACCCAGGTTTCGGCGAGGACCTCGAGGCCGGCCTGCTCGAAGAACGGTTCGAGCGACTCGTGGAGGTTTTCCTCGCCCCATTCCCACTCGCCGTGCCGGCGCATGAACTGGCGAAAGGCGCGATAGAAGACACTCTGGCCGTTGGGGACGAGGGCCATCACGTAGTTGCGGCTGCAGGCGGCCATTTCGCGGAGGGCGGCGACGGTGCCCTCCTCCTGGTAGTGCTCCAGGACGCCGGAGTTCCAGACGCAGTCGAAGCGCGCCAGGCCGAGGGCCTGCATGTCGAAGAGATTGCCCTCGAGGAATTCGCCGGTGAGCCCGTAGCGTGCGAAGGTGCGGCGGCCGGCTTCGAGGGCGACCTGGCTGAAGTCGAGCAGAGAGGTCTGGTAGCCGTGTTCGGCGAGGACGGCGCTCAGATGGCCGGAGCCGGAGCCGGCCTCGAGCAGGTGGCCGTTGGAGCCGAGATGCGGGGCGAGGACGGCGGCGATTTCGGCCGCCAGCAGGCGATCGACGTGGTTGATCTCGGTGTCGTATTTTTCGGCGACCGCGTCCCACCGCGCGCGGTCCTTCACCAGGTCAACATTCAGCATGCTTATCCTCCTTATCCTCGAACCGGAACCCGCGGCCGCGGGAGCGTCCCGCCGGCGACCGACCCTATCCGGTTTCACCTTGATTGATCCCCGCGTCATTATACCGCGACATGGGGTTCTGTCATGCCCATTTCAGGCGCGGGGCGGGCCGCCCTCCGGCCCGGCGGACCCGCGGCCGTCAGGCCCCGGCGATCAGCTCGGCTTCGAAGGCATGGGGCAGGTTGGCGATGCCGAAGACCTCGTGGCCGGCCGGCCGCAGCGGCAGCCGGACCATATCCATGCCGTAGAAGTAGGTGTTGGCCCAGGTCAGGTCGGTCATGCCGAAGGTGAGGAAATAGAGATCCTGGCGCAGGGCGGCGCGGAACTGACAGCGCAGGCGGATCAGGTCGCCGGGCTGGAGGGTGTCGGGCAGGCCGAGCTGAATGCTGGAGCGCGATTCGCCGAAGACATCGTTGCCGAACCGGTCGCGCACGAGGATGCCCAACTGGCAGCCGCCGTCGATGGGCTGTTCGACGAGCATTTCGGCGGCGATGATGATTTCATCGTCGACGTGGAACAGCAGCCGGGGCAACCCATCGGCGCCGAGGAGCATGGCGCGGCGCAGGACGGCGCCGTCGCGCCGGGCGATCTTGACCAGGCCGCCGGCCGCAATGCGGCGCGTGGAGAACGGGCGCGCGGCCGCGCCGTCGTGATACTGCATCTCCTGAACGAGCCAGCGGCCGATCAGCGCGACGCGGGCGGGGTCTTCGTCGTCGCGGCGGTAGAGGCGGATCTCGGCCAGATCGACGGGAAAGCGGCCGGTGCGGACGATGCGGATTTCGGCGTGATCGAGCGGCTCGCGGACTTCGAACTCGAAGGTGTGGGTGCGGAGCTGGGTCGAGGCGCCGGCGGCGGGGAAATAGGCGCCGTGGGCGGTCTTGAGCGTCTGCCAGTCGGCGAGCATCAGCGAGAGGGCGTCGTCGCGGTTGGCGCGGTGCGCCAAATCGACCTGCAGGCTATAGCGACCGGCGGCGAGCTCGAACGGGGCCATCGTGTTGCTGACGGCGCCTTCCTCGTCGCCGTAGACGCCGACCTCGCGCTCGGCTTCCTCGCCCAGCTCGAAGCGCATTTCGCTGGGGACCGAGGCGAACAGCTCGTCGTCGGCCGTGGAGACGGCGGCCGTGCGTTCGGGCGCGTGCCGGGCTTCGACGCGGCGGTTGACGCGGGCGTCCTTGCCCAGCACCAGTTCCAGATAGAGGTCGGCCATTTCGGCGGCTGGGCCGTAGCCGAGCATGCGCCCCTCCTCCAGGACGACCGCCTTGCCGCAAAGCTGACGGATGAGCCCGGGATCATGGGTGACGAAGAGGAGTGTCATGCCGTCCTGGCGCATTTCGGCGAGCCGGCGATAGCACTTGCGCTGGAAGGCGATGTCGCCGACGGCGAGCGCCTCATCGACGATCAGCAGGTCGGGGCGGACGGCGACGGCGACGGCAAACGCCAGGCGGACGAGCATGCCGCTGGAGTAGTTTTTGACCGGCTGATCGACGAAGGGGCCGATGTCGGCGAAGGCGACGATCTCGTCGAAGATTTCCTCCATCCGTTCGCGGCGGATGCCGAGGATGCTGCCGTTGAGCAGGACGTTCTCGCGGCCGGTGAATTCCGGATTGAAGCCGCTGCCCAGCTCGAGCAGGGCGGAGACGCGGCCGGTCACGTGGACCTCGCCGGCGGAGGGGAGGAGCGTGCCGGCGACGATCTGGAGCAGGGTGCTTTTGCCCGAGCCGTTGCGGCCGATGATGCCGACGGCCTCGCCCGGTTCGACTTCGAAGGAGACGTCGCGCAGTGCCCAGAATTCGCGGTAAAAGCGGGCGCCGCGCGGCAGGAGGGCCGCCTTGAGCCGGTCCTGCGGGCGGTCGTAGATGTGATAGCACTTGGAGAGGCCGCGGGCGATCAGCGGGAGTCGGCCGCTCGCCGCCTGCATGGAAAACGACCCGTCCGGCGCGAGGGGCGCGGGACCAGAGCTGGGGCTCCTCGGCAACACAAGGGATACTGTGCCGATGCAGCGCGGCGATCTTCAACTGGTATTATTGGGGTTTTGGGGGTTGCACGCCATGGAACCGCGGGGATTCGCCCCCTGCGGGGACGGGGATCTTGCACGTTGAGAGACCGCGGGGAATGGATCGGCGATGTAGTACTCAGGAGCGACATGACGAGATTTGGAGAGCCGAGGACGAGAGACGAAGTTGGGCGTGGGGGTCAGAAGGGGCGGCGGGGGCGGGGGCGGG
>MVZB01000307.1 GCA_002068205.1 candidate division BRC1 bacterium ADurb.BinA292 | reverse complement strand
CCCCGTCCCCACCGCCCCATCCCCTCCCTCCCTTTTTTCCCCCGGCGTGCTATCCTGACCCCCGTTCCGCCGCTCCCCCTCCGGGAGCCGCGCGCAACTCGCCACGCAGGGCCGCATGCGCATCGCCATCTTCCTCGACACCGATCACCTGAGCGGGCCCGCGCGCCTGGCGCGCGACTTCGCCGTCGATGCCCGCCGCCTCGGCCACCAGATCGTCATGGTGGGCCTGGTGCGCGGCGCGCCCGCGCACGACAACGCCTTCACCCGCGCCATGGCCGACGCCGACCTTCCCACCGAAATCCTCCGCGAGCGCTTCCGCTTCGATCCGGCCATCGTTCCCCAGTTCCTGCGGCTGCTCGACCGGTTCCAGCCCGACCTCTACCAGAGCCACGGCTATAAGGGCAGTTTCCTGGGCTGCCGGGCGCGGCGCGGCGCCCTCCGCTGGCAAGCCGTCTTTCACGGTTTCACCTGGGAAAACTGGCGCGTGCGGCTCTATCACGCGCTCGACGCCCGCTGGCTGCGCCGCGCCGACGAGGTTGTCGTCGTCTCACGCCCGTTCGGCCGCGAGCTGGCCCGCCGCGGCGTCCAGCCCGACCGCATCCGCTGGGTCCCCAACGCGATCGCCCCGCTCCCCTCCGCCCCCCGCGACGCCCGCCTCCGCCGCGACCTCGGCGCCGCCGCCCCAGCCGATTTCCTCGTCGGCTGCATCGGCCGGCTGTCGCCCGAAAAAGGCCCCGACATCTTCATCCGCGCGCTGGCGCTGGCCGCCGCCGGGCGCCCGCAGCTGCGCGCCGTTCTCGTCGGCGATGGCCCGCTGCGCGACGCCTGTCGCCGACTCATCGCCGAGTCCAACCTCGCCGACCGGGTCCGGCTGGCCGGCTTTACCGACAACCCCGCCGCGATCTACCCCCAGCTCGATCTGCTGGTCATCCCGTCGCGCAGCGAGGGCCTGCCGACCGTCCTGCTCGAGGCGATGCAGACCGGCGTGCCGGTCGTCTCCACCCGCGTCGGCGGCGTCCCCGATCTCGTCCGCGACGGCGAGACCGCTCTGCTCGCGCCGCTCAATGACCCACCGGCCCTGGCCGCGGCGATCGGTCGCGCCGCGGACGACTCCGCCCTGCGCGAGCATCTGGCCCGGCAGGCCGGCCGTCTCGCCCTCGAGCGCCTCAGCGTCGCGGCCCGCGCCCGCACGCTGCTCGATCACGCCGCGGCGCTCGTCGCCGGCCGCCCGCTGCCGCCCGAGGAACCCCTCCCATGAGCGTCCCGCCGACCCCCGCCCTGCGCCTGTTTGCCCCGGCCAAATTCAACCCCTACCTCGCGGTGCGCCGCCGCCGACCCGATGGCTTTCACGATCTGGATACGATCTTTCAGGCCCTCAACTGGGGCGACGAACTGCGTTGCCGCCCGCTGGACCAGGACGTCTGCCGCATCGCCTGCGACCATCCCGGCGTGCCGCTCGGACCCGGCAATCTGATCGCTCGCGCCTGGGAACGCCTGCGTGCGGCCTTCCCCGGCCGGGTCGGCGGTCTCGCGGTCGACCTCATCAAACGCATCCCCCCGGGCGCGGGCCTGGGCGGCGGCAGCGCCGACGCCGCGGCGACGCTGGTCGCCCTCAACCGGCTCTATCACCTGCGCCTGCCCGCCCATGCCCTGGAGGAACTGGCGGCCGACCTGGGCAGCGACTGCCCCTTCTTCATTCGCGGCGGAACCCAGGTCGGGTGCGGCCGCGGCGAACAGCTCCGCCCGATCCGCAACCGCCTCCCGACGCGCTGGATCGTCGGCGTCTGGCCGGGCTTCCCCAGCAGCACGGCGGCCGCCTACCGCCGGATCACGCCTGCCGATTGGCACGACGGCCACGGCCTGGCCGCGGCCATCGACGCCATCGAGCGCGGCGACTGGATCGCTTTGCAAAAATGTATGTATAATACTTTCTCTACCCTTGTATCGGACACCGACCTGCGCTATAACACCCTGCGGGAGGAAATTTCAGCTCACGGTCTCACTCATCCTCTGCTTGCGGGGAGCGGTTCCTCCATCGTGGCGTTTGCGGCTTCTCACGCCGCGGCGTCGGCGGCGGCGCGCCGGCTGGCCGGCGGTTCGCGCGTCGTCTTTAGCTCGCGGTTCCGGCGCCGCGGCGTCGGCCTCCTCGCCCCGCGCCGTTCAGGACTCTGATCGCCGGCTCGCAGGGTTTCCGGCTCGCGCGATCGGTTCCCGCCGGAGACCGGATTCTTCCACCGAGGGATTGTTTTATGGCTGATCCCATCATCGTCACCGGGTGTCGGATCTATCTCAACTATGGCGCGGATGAGCATCTCAAGGCGTTTGCCTCCATCATCCTGAACGACGCCTTCGCCGTCTGCGACCTGAAGGTCATCAGCGGCAGCAAGGGCCTGTTCGTGGCCATGCCCAGTCGCAGACGCAAGAACGGGGTGTTCCTCGATGTGGCCCATCCGGTCACCAAGGAACTGCGGATGCACATCGAGCAGACCGTCCTGACCGAGTACCAGCGGGCGTTGGAAGACCACACCCGCCGCAGACGGAAACAGCCCGTCCAGCACGGCTCCCCGGTTTGAGCCAACGCTCCCCGGTCGGGTTTTCTCCCGCGCTCCGCTTGCCGGCCTCACGCATCCCAGGTAAACTGAACGAATCCTGCCGCAAAAGCTGATGCCACGGTCGGCTTTTCGCGCCCCATCCCCCTCATTCACTCGACCCATGCCCGCCCTGCCCCCGCCCCACGTCCTCCAGCATGCCATCGAAACCCGTTTCGTCTGCCATCGCTGCGGTCATTGCTGCAAGGGTGACGGCCTGGTCCAGTTCGGTCCCCTCGAAGCCGACCGCATGGCCGACCACCTCGGCCTCTCCCGCCGCCAGTTCCTTAAACAGTTCGCGCTGCGCGTCGAGGACGATCAGTGGATTCTCCGCGACCGCTTCGTTCAGGACGCCCGCACCGCCGGCCGGCGCGAGCAATGGTGCATCTTCCTGGAGCGCGACGCCGACGGCCGCTACGGCTGCCGCGTCAACCCCGCCAAACCCGACCAGTGCGGATCGTTCCCCGCCCAGTGGCGCAACCCCGATTCCCTCCAGACCTGCGTCGGCCTCCGCCGCCTGTTGGCCGACCTCAAGGCTGAACCGGCCGCGCCCAAGGCGCCGTAACAGACGCGCTCATCTCGCTTCCGCCCCTCCGCCCGAATCCGGACCGTAAGCGGGCTGCTCCGCGGGCAGATTGTACCCATAGAGCTGACAGAGACGCTCCTCTTTCGCATAGAACAGCTTCCCGGCCCGCTCCTCCCAGTGCGGCGAATAGTAGAGGCTTCCCTGGTGCCGGTAGCAGTAGATCCACAACCGTTTCTTCCCCTCCACCAGCGATCGGAAGATCGGCCACGCCAGTTCATGCGGCATTTCCCGGTAGATGTCGGTCGACGGAATCGTATGGCCCGAGAACAGTTCGATCGCTTCGTCGCTGCTCTGGTTGAACGCCAGCACGACATCCTCCCCCTCGACGTAATGCTGCGCCAGGGCGCGAACCAGTTTCTGCATCCCGCGCTCGTCGCGCGTCCTGACCTCCTGGCGGGCGATCGTCAGTTGCGTCGTCAACGCCGCCACCAGCAGCCCCTGCGCCAGCCGCCGATACGGCATGAACGCCAGC
>MVZB01000306.1 GCA_002068205.1 candidate division BRC1 bacterium ADurb.BinA292 | reverse complement strand
CCCGCCGGCGCCGCCCCGGCGGGCGGTTCCCTGCTCTCCGCCGGCGATCCCGCCTCACCGTTCGCGCTGCTGTTTGGGGCGGCGCTCTCGCTGGGCGAATTCGAACAGCAACTGCTGGCGGGTTCTCAGTTGAAAGCCGGCGGCTCTCCCCTCGCCCGGACGGCGGCGGGATTTGCCGGTGAAACACCTTTCGCCGCGCCCGCGCCGGTTGACGCCGAGGAGGATGCCGCCGACGAACCCGAGCCGGACGCCTTGGGCCAGAACGCGATCGGCTTGTTTCCGCCCGCGGGCGGCGATCCCCTTGCGGACCAGCGCCCGCTTCCGGTCGAAGGGCTGCCGGGTGAGCAGGCCGCGGGTAAGTCCACCTGGCCCGCCCGGACGGCCCAGGACGTCTCAGGCCTGCGCCCGGATACGGCGGGAATGAAATCGGCTCAGTCGACCAGCGCGACGGTTCCCGCTCCGGTCTGGAATCTGCGTGAGCTGGCGCATCACCTGCGCGCCGCGCTGGCGGTGTCGGCCGACGACGCGCGGGCCGCGAAGCAGTTGGCGGCGGGCGATGTATCGGCCGCGCCGCGGCCGTTCCAAAGTGCATTTGACGGCGCGCCGCTGGACGCGCGGCCAGCCGGACAGGCTGGACTCGCAAGCGCCAGCCCTCTCGAATTCCCAGCGGATGACGGCGGCGCCCCCGCTGTTGAAGCCTCCGACCAGAACGCCCCAGCCGAGGCTCAGGCCGGCGACGCCGCGGAGCCCCCGCCGGCGGCGGGAAAGCCGCTTGAGCAAGAACCGCTGTTGGATCTGGACCCGGCCGCGCACGGCGACCGTATGGCTGAGTTGGACTCGCGCGCAACGGAGCGCGTCCAACCGCCGACCGGCGCCGCCGCGCACGAGGAATGGAGTCCCGCCCCCATCGACGAGGCGGGCCAGACCCGCATGCCGCGCCTGATTGAACAGGTGCGCCAGGTCGCCGGCTTCCTGGCCGAGCGGACCGATGGCGTGATCCGGCTGGGCGAGAACGGATGGGAAGCGAACCTGCGCCTTTATCCGCCCGACCTGGGCCGCGTGCGGGTCGAGATGAGCGTGCAGCCGGACCGCACCGTCCAGGCGCAATTAATCGCCGAACGCCCCGAGACGGCGCAACTGCTTGATCAGTCGCTCCAGCACCTGCGCGAGGCGCTGACGCGCCACGGCCTGACGGTCGAACGCGTGACGGTCGTCGTGCAGTCGGCGGCTGCCACCGGCGGCGCCGAGTCGGGCATGAACCAGCACGCGTCGCATGATGGGCGACGGCAGGCCGACCTGACCCAGCAGCGCCAGCACAACCCGCAGCGGCACGACGGCCGCGGCCGGCAGGCGTTTGAGGAAGCACTGGGCTGAGCGCCCGACAGGAGTTGACCATGAACCCGATCACGCAAGTCTCCGCGCTCGTCTCGCCGCCGGTCTCCACCGGCCGCAGCGACAGCGGCAACATCGTCAACAAGGAGGAGTTCCTCCAGCTCCTGGTGGCGCAGCTTCAGCGCCAGGACCCGCTCAACCCGCAGGATCCGGCGGAGTTCACGTCGCAACTGGCGCAGTTCAGCAGCCTGGAGCAGCTCATCAACGTCAACAGCAGCATCGCTTCGCTGGCGAACATGCAGGGGATGACGGCGATGGTGTCGGCGGCGAACTTCATCGGCCAGAACGCCACCGTCGTCGGCGACGCGTTGACGGTCAGCGAGGGCAAGTCGAGCCGGGTTGCGTTCCAGATGGCGCGCGACAGCGTCTCGACGCACATGAACGTCTACGACTCAAGCGGGGCGCTCGTGGCGGTCGTCGACCTGGGCGCGCGCGCGGCCGGCGAGAACGGCTTCGATTGGGACGGCCGGCTGGCCAACGGCGAGAGTCTGCGCGACGGCAACTACCGCTTCGAAATCACGGCCATGGATGCCAACAACCTGCTCATTGACGTTTTGCCGATGTTCGAGGGGCGGGTCGACGGGATCAGCTTCGACCGCGGCCAGGTCTTGCTCGAAATCAACGGCCGGCGGATTCCGATGAGCGAGCTGATTCGCGTCGGCGCCGCCGCCGCGCAACCTTCTTCGAATTAGCAACTTCAGCACAAGTAACAGCCCAAAGGAGAGCTCTCATGTCACTGCTTAGTGCGCTCTACACCGGTGTCAGCGGTCTGCAGACGTTCGGTGACAGCCTGCAGGTGATCGGCGACAACATCGCCAACGTCAACACGATCGCCTTCAAGGCGTCGCGCGCGGAATTCTCGGACCTGCTCAGTCAGTCGATCAACGGCAGCGCCGGCCGCAGCCAATTGGGTCGCGGTGTGTCGCTCGAGCGCATCTCGGCCAATTTCGCGCAAGGCAACTTCTCCAACACCGACCGCCTGACCGACCTCGCCATCGAGGGTAACGGCTTCTTCATCGTCAACGACGGCCAGCGCAACTACTACACGCGCAACGGCCAGCTTTCGCTCAACGCCCAAGGGGAACTGACGACCAACCGCGGTCTGAACCTGATGGGCTTCACCTTCGATTCCCAGGGCGTACTCCAGCGCGAGCTGGTGCCGTTGAAGATCCAGAACGACAGCATCCCGCCGCGGCAAACCAACGGCGTCGACGTGCGGCTGAACCTGACCAGCCAGGTCCCGGCCACCGAAATCTTCACGTTCGATCCGGCCAATCCGGTCTCCACGTCGAATTACTCGACGAGCCTGACCGTCTACGACTCGCAGGGCACGGCTCACAGCCTGACCGTCTACTTCAACAAGGTCTCCAACAACAACTGGGAATGGCACGCGATGGTGGACGGCGGCGAGGTCGGCGGCACGGAGGGCGAACCGTTCGAGGGAGCGGCCGGCTCGCTCGTGTTCAATGAAAACGGCGCGCTCGTCTCCGACGAGACGATCACCAACGTCGGCTTCAACTTCCAGGGGACGGCGCAGACCATCGGCTTCAACTTCGGCACCTCAATCGCCGAAGGCGGCAACGGGCTGGACGGCTCGACCCAGTACGACCAGCCGAGCCAGGTTTACACGCAGACGCAGGACGGATTCGGCGCCGGCTCCCTCCGTTCGATCACGATCAATGATGAAGGGGTGATCGACGGCATTTACAGCAACGGCCAGACGATTCCGATCGGGCAGATCACGCTGGCCAACTTCGCCAACCTGCAGGGGCTGTATAAGTTCGGCGCGGGGATCTACGCCAACACCGCCGAGTCGGGCCAGCCGATCATCGACACCCCCAATGTCGGCGGGTTCGGCGCCATCGCCTCCTACAGCCTGGAGCTTTCCAATGTTGACCTGGCCACCGAGTTCGTTAACCTGATCTCAACGCAGCGCGCCTATCAGGCGAACTCGAAGGTCATCACCGTGGGCGATCAGCTCATGGCCGAAGTGGTCAACATCATCCGTTAACCACCGGCCGCGCGGGCTGAACGGCGGCCCGCGCCGCTGGAGCGGATCATGCACAAACCGACGATCAGGGGCGGCCTGGCCGGTTCCGGCTTCGCCGCCCGTTTTCATTTTGACGCACTGACCCGCGTCCACGGCGTCGAGCTTCAGATTGCCGGGATCTGGTCGCCCACGGCCCCCCACGCCGAGGCCTTCGGCCGCGAACGCGGCATTCCCGTCCTGCGCGATTACGACGAACTGCTGGAGGCGGTGGACGTTGTGCATCTG
>MVZB01000305.1 GCA_002068205.1 candidate division BRC1 bacterium ADurb.BinA292 | reverse complement strand
TAATCGCTCCCAACGCCCCCCCCGGAAATTCAGCTCTCGGCTCCCGTCCCTCGTCCTCGGCTCTCGAAAAAACCCGCCTTTGTTTCCCTCCCCCTCACCGGAACGACGGAATCGCCAGCCGGCGACCCGCCTTGGCCGCCTGATACCCCGTCTGCACCACCGCCTGGGCAATCAGCGCGTCGCGCGGAGTGATCGCCGGCGCGTCGTCCTCCATGATCGCCCGGTTCATCTCGTCCACCTCGCTGGTGTACATCGCATACTGGTAGTTCGGCCGTTTGCGGTACGGCAGCTTGCGCTTGATCGGGCCGGTCGCCTCATACCACGTCCCCTCCTCGATCTGGCTGATCGAGTTCTCGACGAACACGCTCCGTTCCGTCCCGTAAAGCTCGATGACATGCTGCGCCCCGCGCGCCGCGAACGTCGAATCGACGATCCCCACCGCCCCGTTGTCGAAAGAAAACAGCAGCACGCCGGTATCCTCGATCTTGTAATCGTTCTCCAGCGTCTCGATCCGCGCCGACACGTTGACGATCTCGCGCCCCGTGATCACCCGCAGCAGGTCGACGCAGTGGATGCCCATGTCCATCAGCGCCCCGCCCCCGGATTTCTTCGGGTCCTGGCGCCAGTTGCGCGACCCGTCGGCATTATACTCCACGTGAAAATGCGAGAGCTGCGCCCGCGCCTGCACGATTCGCCCCAACTGGCCCCCCGCCACCCACTGGCGCAGTTGGCGATGCAGCGGATGGAACCGCATCATCAGCGCCGGCATCAGCCGCACCTTCTTCCGCCGGCAGTAGGCCGCGACCTCCCGGCATTCCGCAAGCGTGACCCCCAGCGGCTTCTCCAGCAGGATCTGCTTGCCGGCGTCGGCCGCCTGCATCGCGTGTGTCTTGTGCAGGAAGACCGGCGACGCAATGTAGACCGCCTCGATATCCGGATTCCGGAGCATCGCCTCGACCGACGCGAACGCCTCGCACTGTTGCGCCTGGGCCACCCGCTTGGCGACTTCCGGATACCGGTCGGCCACCCCGATCAGCCGGGTCCGCGCCGACAGCTTCATTCCCGGGATCGTCCGCTTGTCCGCGATCCCGCCGCAGCCGATCACCCCCCAGCCGATCCTGCGATGATCCTTCACGCGAGCCATCTCCACTTTCCTCCCTGCGCTTGGTCTTGCCGGCTTCGCCGCCCGCGCGGCTGACTGCGTCGCTCCGCCGGATCGGGGAACGATGCGGCCGGCGGCGCGGCGCCCTGTTTCACGGTTGCGCCATAATCTCACCCCAGGGTATTTCCGACCAGCCATAAAATGCCCGATCGACCGGCGCATCCGCCGGCACGTTCGGCGCCCCGGCCGCCGCCCCCGCCCCCGCCGGACCGATCTCGATCAGCATCACCGTGTCGGCCGGCACGGCAATCCGCGCGCTCGCCCCCCGGTCATACCGGCCCAGCGCCACCCCTTCGCCGGGGTAGATCTCGCGCAGGTCATACGCCGCGCCGGCCTCCAGCCCGATCCAATCGCTCAGCGGGATTTCCGCGACGCGGACCATCTCGGCCGGATTGAAGATGAACAGGAAGCCGCGGTCGCCGATGCAGTGCGCCGTCCCGTGCAGTTGCGGATCGTCCCACGGAAAGTTTGCTTCCATGTCGACATGCACGGCGTCCAGCCGCTTGTCCCCCCACGGCTCGCGGAACAGGTCCCGCCGCACGCGCAGGTATTCGATGTTCTCGTCCGCCCACGCCATCCACTTGCGGAAAAACGCATGCTGCTCGGGCGTCTGCGGGATGCCCGGCCAGCCGTAGCGCACGTCCACCCCCCAGATCATCGCCTGCGGCGCGATCGAGAACGACCGGAAGAAATTGTAGTGCAGTTCGTCCCACGTCCCCGCCGCCATCGTCGACGTGCACTTGTAGGGCGGAATGAACCGATAGTTGACCGACCGCCACCACGACGCCCCCGGGCCGTAATCGTAAAAGTCCGTGTGGTGCTCGATCAGATCCTTCAGGATCCACGGATAGCCCCGCTGCAAGCCGGAGGCGACGCGCATCGCCAACTGCGGGTGCAGCTCGTGCATCCGCCGGAAAAACCCCATCCAGTTGCGCCAGACGTAGAACGCCGCGTCGCCCGGCGGATGCCCGTGGTTCTCCGCCCAGCATTCGTAGCCCGAGTAGTATTTCGTTCGCAGATACCCGCCCGAGTCGTCCCACGCCAGCATGTAGAGGTCATACTCCCGGATCAGCCCGTCATACTGCTCAGCATACCAGTCGAAGAACGCCGGATTGGCCAGGCAGACGCTCATCCGGGTGAATTCGCCGTTCAATGCCCGGCTCTGGTGCAGATACGAGCCGTCGCGCGCCCGCCGCAGCCAGTCGGCCCGCGCGTGGTAGCCGGGGTGGGGCTGCCCCTCCATCGTCCCGGAATAGACCCCCTGCTCCAGGGCATGGCGCACCATCTCGGACCACCCCTCGTTGGGTCGCAGCCGCAGCTCCCCCCCCGAGCTGTCGATCCAGATCGCCGGGCTGCCCGGATCGTCGAGCTGGAACCACGTGTTCCATTCGATATGCGCGATGTGCCCGATCCCGGCGATCATCTCGGCGAACGTCTTGCTCTCCTCCACGTCGTCCACCGGCCCGATCGCGCGCAGGTAGTAGCCCGGCTTCTTGAACGTCTGCGGCGGCATGATCGTCTGCATGAAATCCTGCATCGCCCACACCTCGCCCCAGTCGAGCACCTCCTGGTCGATCCGCATCGTCAGCGGCCGCGCCTCATTGTTGTAATCGCGGCCGATTTCCCGGCGCACCATGTTGGCCAGCTTGTGCAGTTCCTTGAAGGCGTAGATCCCCTGCATGGCATACGTTCCCAGGAACCCCGGCTCGCTCACGAACGTCGCCCCCGGCTCCAGCCGCCACCCCGGCCGGTACGTGAACTCGAATTCCCAGAACGTCGGCCGCACCAGTTCCACGAACGGATTCTCCACCCCCGCGTAAAGCCCCCCCCGCTCCCCGCGCAGGAACAGGTTGATCAGCCAGGCCGCGTCGCTCGGGTCGTGGTGCGGATGAACCATCATCGCATTAGACGGAAGCCGGAAATGGAACACCGTCACTTCGTCCAGCATCACCGGGCACGTCCCGTGGTTCGTGATGCTGATCTCCTTCTCCACGAAGTCCTTGTCTGGCCGCACCCGCCACGTAACGCTCGTCGCCAGATCCCCTGCGTGATAAACGAAGGTCGGATCGGCGTCGAGGTAGCGCGCCGTCAGCTCGAACTCCTCGCCCAGCGGCGCGCCGTCCACCACCAGCCGGAACGGCAGCGGCTCGAGCAGCTCGTAGCTTTCGGTCGTCAGCCGATTGTCGACCGCGAGGATGCGCCCGCTGTCCTCGCCCAGCGTCAACGTCAGCCCGCGGTTCTCCACCGCGTGCTCGGTCCCCTCCCGCCAGCCGGGGAATCCGACGAAGGCGCCGGCCGGATTCGCCCAGGCCAGCACAATCAGCACGATCGTGATTCGTGGCAACATGCTCCGCTACTCCAGATAGATTTCAATCCGGCCGGCCGGGTGCAGCACAAACAGCCGACCGGTCTCCGCCTCATAATGATAACCCGCCGGTTCGACGGCCAGCCGCGACCGCGGCGGCCCCTGCGCCGGCAACGCCGCGCCGTCCGCGCCCACCCCTCGCACCGGACCCGCCACCACCAGG